>CACZOU010000106.1 GCA_902782945.1 uncultured Methanobacteriaceae archaeon | reverse complement strand
TATTATTTTATTCTAGTTTATCGTAGTCTTCATCACTTACCGGTTCTAACCATTCATTGGAACAGTTCTCACCAGGTACTTCTACTGCTAGGTGGGTAAATTCACTATCCTTTGTGGCTCCATGCCAGTGTTTTACACCTGCTGGTATTACTACTACTGATCCCGGTGTTAGTTTTTGTGCTTCTTCACCTTCTGCTTGATACCATCCTTCACCATGTGTTGCTAATAGTATTTGTCCTCCACCTTTGTCTGCGTGGTGGATGTGCCAGTTGTTTCTGCATCCTGGTTCAAATGTTACGTTTCCTATTGGCACTCCTTCTGTTGTTAACATTTTTAGATAACTTTTTCCACTGAAGAACTCCCCGTATGGGTTTACTTCACCTTTTCCAAATAATATTTCATCATTACTCATTTCTTCCATCTCCTATTAATTAATTTAATTATAATAATTTTAATCTATTTTAGAATAACCTATATTTTTTTAAACTGTTTTATTAAAAACTTTAATTATAATTATAAGCATAGTTTAGATTATTAAAGTAGTATGTGTAATTCTATTTTCTCAATCATGTAAGCTATATGAAGTAGCTGTTTTATTCTAATTTTTTACATCCTAACTTATATTATATTTATTTATTGTGCATCACATATCTCATTTATAATTGCTAGTGCATTTAATGTTCTTGGGAATCCATTGTATGGTAACAGTACTGTAACTGCACTAATCAAGTCTTCTTTTGTATTTCCTACAGAAAGATTTCCACCAGTATGTCCTCTTAGCTGGTTTTCACATCCTCTTAGTGATGCTATTATTGAGAATGTTATAATTTCTCTATCCTTGTCGTCTAGTCCTGTTCTTGTATAGAAATCACCGAAACAGTAACTTTCTAGGAAGTCATATAAGTGTTCTTGGTTTTTTGGTGCATTTTCTTTCATTGCATCTATATTTTCTTTTCCGAAGTATTGTGTTTGTATTTGGTATCCTTTTTCTTTTCTGTTGTTTCTGTTTGTTGTTGATTGTCCAGGTAATGGTACATCTACTCCTTTTTCATCTAGTACCTGGTTTGTTAGGTCTATGAAGTCGTATACTTTTGATAATCCTGCGTATGGTATTGTCTGGTATAGTACTTCTTTTATCTCTATTGGTTTTATTCCATTGTCTATTGCTCCTTCTAGTATTTTCATGTATAGTTGCTGTGATTGGTTTGTTATTAGTGCTGCTAGGGTTATTAGTGTTGTTGTTCTGTATGTTAGTGTGTTGTGTTGCTGTGTTTCATCGAATATGAAATTGTCCATGATTTCTAGTAGTTCAGGATCTGTTTCTTCTAGTGATGTTTTCTGGTTTGGCAGTATTTTTTCTTTGTTTTCTTTTGCTGTTTGAGTTATTTCCATTTTATCACATCGGTTCATATATATAAAATTTTTTTACTATTATCATATATATTACTGATTTTGTTAATTAATATATTTATAGTTATTTACAAATTTAAATAAATCAATAAAATAAAAAAAAGGAATACGAAAAAGAGGAATTATATAAGAGGACTTGGATTATTACTCCTGTCCATTGGCTCATTAGTAGTTAAAGGCTTACCTAGATATTCAAGACGAGCATCTAAAAATCTGCGTCCATCATTAGTACCGCAGAAAATTGGAATCTTTTTACCATAATAATAAGGTTTATGTTCATCAGCATAATCAAACAATGCTTTAGAAGCACAAGCAGTTATGATATCAGCATTATCAAATAAAACCTCTGCAAGCTCATCAGAACAAAGAGTTGTATGAGCAACAAAAATATACACATTAACATCATCAGGAACTGGATAATCACGCAATTCTTTAACAATCATACCCGGAATAACTGTAATAGCAATATTCTTATAACCCTTTTCAATGGCAAGCTTTAAACCAGCAAGTGGATCTAACTCGGCAGTTTCAGGATTTAATACAATACATCCTTCATCTTCAAGTCTTTTAATTAAACTATCAATAGGAGTAGTACTAATAAGACCTGAAACACGGCCACCAACACCCTGGATAATAGCAGGGTCTTCCATCAGTAATGTTCCTACTCCATCACATGCTCCTACAACACAATCAATATCACCATTCTCAACATTAGTTCTGAGAATCTCGGAAATACCAACAGTAACAGCATCATTCATCTTAATTACTCTATCAGGAGTACACATACCAAAATCATCTATTCTAAACTCTATATTCTTTTTAATAAATTCCTTATTAAGCTTATCTACACCATGCATATCCTTAAACATTGGACAGTAATCTACCTGAATATCTCCTACATCTATAACCTCCCCATCTTCTATAACAATCCTTGTTTTACCTAATGCTTCAATGACATGTCTATCTTTAACCAATCTAATCACCTATAAACTAAATTTTTATTTATTAATTATATTAAACACTATTTATAACATTATTCTAAATATGAAGAGAAAAGTTCTCAATTACCCGTTAGAATTAATAAATTACAATACCGCTTATTATTCTGAAAGGATTATCAAGATGGATAGAAATAGATTTTATTCTAAAGAATTATTAATTACGAGAAAATGTGAGAAATTATTTTTCAATATATTTAAAAAAAATAGGATGATTTATGATTAAGATCGAATTATTAAATTAATTCAAAAAATGAATAGGGGAGGTTATGTTGAATAAATTAATATATTCATTTTAATTATTTATTTTTGTTTTTGAGTAACTGGAAGGTTTATTGATTCTGTATAATAGTTTTTTCCATGATGGACTTCTTGATCCCCAGTAGTTTCCAGTTATTGATTTTATTGTTCCACCATTTGACATTGCACTACCTGCTGCTGATGCTACATTGTTTATTATGTTTGTTGTATGTACGGTTAGGTTTCCAATGTTTGATATTGCTCCTCCACCATTTGCTCTTCCTGTTGCTTTGTTTGATTGGAAGTTGGATTTTGTTATTGTTGTATTTCCATAGGTGAATATTGCTCCTCCTGCTGATGCTGATTTTGCTTGTGCATTGTTGTTTGTGAATGTGTTTTTGGACATGTTGAATGTGCTTCCTATGAAGTATATTCCTGCTCCATAAGTTATGTTACCAGTTATTGTGTTTTTGTTGAATGTATTGTTTTGTGCGTTTATTGTTCCTGTGTATATGCTTATTGCTCCACCTAGTGCATCTTTTGTTTTTGCTGTTATTTTGTTGTATGTGAATCTTGAGTTTACAATAGATGAAAATGTATCATATCCATATACTGCTCCGCCTGAACCACTTTGTCCGGTTATCTTATTTAGTGAAAATGTTGTATTTATTATGAGCAGTATTGAGTTTTGGTTGAATAATGCTCCACCGTATGCTATGTTTTTAGTGTTTTGTGCTGTATTGTTTGTTATTGATGAGTTTAGTATGATTAATCTTGCATTTAGGTTTGCTATTGCTCCTCCTACTACAAGGCCTGTTCCTGTTGCTATGTTGTTTGTGAATGTTACTTTGTTGAATGTTGCATTTCCATATGCTAATTTTACTGCTCCACCAGTTGCATTTGCACCGTTTGCTTTGTTATTTATGAATTTAGATCCGTATATTGTACTGTTCGTATTAAATAAGTATAATGCTGGACTTCCCGGATTGTTACCATATGCCTGGTTATTATTGAAGTTTACCTTGTTTAGTATTACTTCATTGTTTATGTTGATTATTGCTGATGATGCTGTTTTGTATACTTTGTTGTTTGATATTGTTGAATTTATTATGTATAGGTATCCCTCGGAGTATATAGCAGATGCAGCTCTTATTGCATTACTTTTATCATTATCAAATATACAATTATTTACTGATAATACTCCTTTAGATGTTATTACTCCATCACCGGTTTTTGTTACTGTAGCATTTTTAAATGCCATGTTACTTATAATTACTGTACTGTTAGCTGAGGTTATATTCATTAAATGCCATTTAGTGTTATTTCCAGATATTACTACATTATTAGGATTTTTTGTTAGTCCTGTTATGTTCATTGAGTTTTTTACTAATATTCCTGTTTCTTTGTATACGCCTGGCAATACGTATACTACTCCATTGTTTGCTACGTGTGCTACTGCATATTTTATTGTTTTGAATGGATATCCTATTCGTCCGCTGTTACTATCACTACCTTTTGGTCCTACATATACAACTTTTAGTGGATTAATTGTTAATCTTCCATTATAAGTTGATGATTTATATACACCATTCTCATAGTATAATACTTTTATTGACGTGTTAGTATTAGAGTACCGGTACGGTAACTTGCAAGTAAATTTATAGGTACCATTTCTTAAAGTATGGTTACCCCAATTCTTCTTATCAATTTCTACATATACTGTACCTTTAGTAACTGGTTTATTATAATGGTCTAATGTAGTGATTGTAATATTACCTGACTGATCTATGGTAATATTAAATTTAGATGCACTTGTCTTTGTAGCTATCTTACTTAATGTAATGTTATTTGTACCAGTACTAGTCTGGTAGTTGTTATTGTTAAGATAGGTGGCTGTTATTTTATATACACCTGCATTTAATAAATCTATTCTGTTAGATAGTACTGCTACACCATTTCTGACAGTAGCATTTCCCATAGTTTTACCATTTAACTTAAACTGAACAATTCCAGTATTTACATTTCTACCATTCATATCTTTTACAGTGCTGTTAAATGTAACTACTTTACCTGTCTCTGATTTAATAGGTTTTATTGTTGTCTTAGTGTTTTGTACTATTTTTAAATTAGTTGTTGATTTTGATGTATTGTAGTAATTGTTTTCACCGGATGTTACTTCTAATTTATAGGATGTGTTTGTGTATTGATTGTTAAAGTTATAGTAGTAGTCTACTAAACCGTTTATTGTAGTGTTCTGTCCTAATGTTTTACCATTTACCTTAAATACTACTTTTGTATTGTTTACTGGTAACCCGTTTTCATCTGTAACTATTGCATGAATTTGTGTTGTTTTTGATTGTTTTGCTGTGGTTGTTGTTACTTTTACATTTGTATTAAGCTTTGTTAATGTTAGTTCTGATGTGACAGTTGCTGGTTGATATACATCATTACCGCTGTATACCATTGTCAGATTGTATTTATTTGCAGTGTACATTGGTATTTTATAATTATATACTGCTGTACCATTTGTTATACTGATTTTTGGGCTGATTGTTTTACCATTTAATTTGTAAACAACATTTCCTGTAACATCAGAGGATATGTTTGGAGATATTGTTATGTTACTGTTAGTTTTTGCAGTGTAGTTATCTAGTGTTATGTTTGCATCTTTTTTTGTTGTTGTGGAACTTGTGTTAGCTGTGATTGTATTCTCAGATTTAATATTTTTTATCTTATCTTTTTGTATGTTTATTTTATTTTTAGATTGTATCTTGTTAACTTCAGTATTTGTGTTATCTGTTGTATTTACTAATTTTTTATCTATGTGTGTATTTGTATGTGTATTGTTAGTATCTGCAGCTGATAATACGCCCATAGATGCTATTATAAATACTATAAATAATGAAGCTAATAAGATTGTTTTCTTATTATAAATAAAATATTCCTCCATTAACTATGTATATCCATATTATTGTCATATGGATATTAAGAATTAATTAATCAAGTATTAGGTTTATTAAAAGATATTTATAATATTATCTAGTGATTTTTAAATAATATCAAAAATACTTGTTAAATTTTATCATGAAAAGAGAGCTTGTATAGAATGCTTTATTATAAAATTAAGAAGGTTATATGAAAAAAAGGGTTTAGGGGGTGAGTTGAAGTGAGTGATTATTGAATAATCAGTTACTATATATGATTATTCTTCACTAGCATTTTCAGAGTTATTAGTCACTTGTCCATATTCTTCATCTAATAAGTATAATAGCTGTGGTGAATCAACAGACATTTTAACTTTTCTTAAATCATCATGTGCAAGTTCTTCTTCTTCAACTTGTTCCTCTACAAACCATTGTAGGAATTGATTTGTTGCATGGTCTTTTAATTCAATACTTAAATCCACTAGTTCATGTATGAGAGAAGTCACTAATTCTTCGTGTTCTAAGATTTCCTTGTATATGTCTACTATGGTATCCCATTCTCTTTTTGGAGTGTCAATTGCCTGTAATACTACACTTCCATCTTTTCTTAGAATGTAATCATAGAATTTCATTGCATGTTCTAATTCTTCTTCTGCATGAACTCTTAATGAATTTGCAAATCCAGGTAATTCTTTATCTTCAAGATATGTTGCCATAGAAAGGTATAAATATCCTGATGCCATTTCTGCGTTTAGTTGATCATTTAATGCTTGTTCCATTTTTTCATCTAACATAATTTATTCTCCTAACTTAGTTATGTGATATTATAATTTTTTTTCTTAAATATTTTTTGATAAATAATTATGAAAAATGGATAGACAGATAATTAAAATAATATTCTAAAAAAGGTTATAAAAAAGAGGGGTGATGATTATGTTGATGGTTATTCTATGCTTTTCTACTAAATACAAAGTCTGCTAGTTTGAATAATGCATCTTTTGCATCTGAATCCTGTATGATAGCAAGGGATTGTTTTGCCTCTATTACACAATCATATGCTACACTTCTTGCATAATTTATTGCACCATACTTGTTTAGTATATCCATTGCTTCAGGGATAATTTCTTCTTCATGTGCCTCTAGTAATTCTATGAGTCTATCATGATCTTCTTTACTTGCTTTTTCCAGTGCATATACTACCATTAATGTTTTTTTACCTTCTACCAGGTCACTTCCTACTGGTTTACCAATAGATTCATCACCTGTAAGGTCTATGTAGTCATCCTGTATTTGGAATGCTAATCCTACATTTTTACCATAGCTTCTTAGTGCTTCAATCTGTGCAGATGTTGCTCCACCAATAATTGCACCTGCTGTTGTTGCTGCTGTTATAAGAGCACCTGTTTTTTTGTATATCATGTTCATGTATGCATCTTTTGTTACCTCGTAGGTGTCCTCGAATGCCATGTCCAGTGCCTGTCCTTCACATATTTTTATACATGAGTCTACTAGTACTCTTAGAGCATCTATTACTCTTTCATATGCTATGTTTTCATCAGCTGTTTTGATGATTGTTTCATATGCTTTTGCAAATAGTGTGTCTCCTGCTAGTATTGCTAGTGGTTCTCCCCATACTTTATGCACTGCTTTCATGCCTCTTCTTGTATCATCATTATCCATGATATCATCATGTATTAGGCTGAAGGTATGTACTAGTTCCAGTGCTGCAGCTGTTTTGTATGCTTTTTCTGTTGATCCGCCTACTGCCTGACAGCTTAGTACTGCTAGTGCTGGTCTAAATTTTTTTCCACCTGCTTTTATTAGATGTGCAGAGGAATCTTTTAAATCCTCTGGTTCTAATGTACTTAGTGCTTGTTCTATTTCCTTATCTACTTCTTCAGAATATGCTTTTAATATATCTGTAACTTCCATTTTTAATCACCTGTTAAATACTTGAGCTTGTCCATTTCTTAGTATGTGTACATCATTTCCTAACTTATATCCTTCTTCCTCAGCTAACTCTACAAATGCTGCTAAGTGGCTTAGGTCTCCGTGTGCAGGAATTAAGTGTTGTGGTTTTAACATTCTAATAAAGTCTCTTAAATCTTCTGGTCCTGCGTGTCCAGAAACATGTATATTATTATATATTCTTGCTCCTCTTTCTTTAAGTCTTCTGTTTAGTAAGTCACGGTTAGCAAGGTTTATTGGATTAGGTATAGTTGAAGCTGAAAATATAACATTATCTCCTGGCCTAATTTCAAAGTTGGTTTTGTTATTAGCTATTCTTGGTAGTAGTGCATCTGGTTCTCCCTGGTGACCAGTAACTATTAGCATGTACTTAGAGCGGTTATCATTTGCTCTTGCTAATGCTTTATTAATAGATTTGGAATTACCGTATAAGCTTACATTACGTGGTAAGTTTAGTATTCCCATTGATTCTGCTAGTGAACAGTATCTCTCCATTGAACGACCTAAAATCATTATTTTTCTTCTGCTTCTTTCTGCAATCTTGGTTATTGCCTGGATTCTTTCAATGTGACTGGAGAATGTTGTTACTATAAGTCCTTTTCTTTCTTCTAGTGGTCCTTTTAGAACATCTTTTAATAAATCTCTTGCAATTTTCTCGGAGTGTGTTTTTCCTTCCTGTTTTTCTTTAACATTGGTTGTATCTAGGATTACTGCTTTTACACCCTTCTTTCCTAGTTCTCTGAATCTTCTGTAGTCAGGTGGTGGTGATACCATTTGATGGTTGTCAAATTTAAAGTCGTTAGCATATATTACTACACCTTCTGGTGTGTGTAATGCTGCTGTTATTGTCTGTGGTATACTGTGTGTTGTTCTTACAAATTCCAGTGTTATGTTTGGTGATATTTGTAGTTTTTCTCCAGGATTTAATGTTTTTAGAGGATTGTTTACTTTGAATTTACGTTCACTTTTGATTGTTTTCTCTATTAATGCTAGTGTATATGGTGTTGCAATGATTGGTGCTTCGTATCTGTGTGCTAGTTTTGCTATTGCTCCTATGTGGTCGAGGTGACCGTGGGTACATACTATTGCTCTTACTTTACCATCTACTTCTCTCATTAGAGTATCGTCAGGTATTACTCCTCTTTCAATTAGATCCAGACTATGCATTCTGGCTATATCCGTATCTTCATGTATGTGTAATCTGTCTAAGTGTATTCCCATATCGAATATTACTACGTCATCATTTACTTTTACTGCAGTCATGTTTTTTCTTATTTCCTCATATCCTCCGACTGCGATAACTTCTATTGTCAAATTATATCCTCCTTGCATATTTTTTTGTGTCTATGTTCATTTCATTTAATATTTCTCTGGTTTTTCCAGTTATCACAAGCTTTTTCTCTTGTAGTTCCTCTATATTCTGTGCTCCTACAAGGAACATTGCTGTTTTTAGTTCTCTTGTGAACTGTTCTATTTTTTCTTCTATGAATGTATGTCCTAGATATGCATGTTTCAAGAATGGCAATGCCATACCTACACATGATGCTCCTAGTGCTATGGCTTTTGCTGCTTCTAGTCCATTACGTATTCCACCAGATGATATTACTGGTAGATTTGTTGATTCAAGTACACCTACTGTACTTACTGCTGTGGATATACCCCAATCCCAGAAGAGATTTCCTAGGCTTGAATTATCTGCACGGTATGTTTCAACTGCTGCCCAGCTTGTTCCGCCTACACCTTCTACATCTATTATGTCAATACCTATCTTTTCTAGTATTTTAGCATCATCAATACTTATACCTGCACCTGTTTCCTTGGCTATTATAGGTATGTCTGTTGTTTCACAGATTTTCTTTATGTTTTCAATGTAGCCTACTGCGTTTCTGTCTCCCTCGGGCTGTATGATTTCCTGTAGAGGATTAAGATGTATTGCTAGTGCATCAGTATCCAGCATTGCTATTGCATCGGGTGCATATTCTACTTGTGGTGCACCAATATTTCCTATTATCACTGCATTTGGTGCATTATCTCTTACAACTGTGAAAGTATCTTTTAGTTCAGGATTTGTTATACCTGCACGCTGACTTCCAACACCCATTGCAATATTAGTATTTTCCACTGCTAATGCTAGTTTCTCATTAATCTTAGTACTTTCAGGGTGACCACCAGTTATTGCAGATATAATTAATGGCGAGTCCATTTTTTTATCTAGAAACTTTACAGTAGTATCTATTTTATCATAGTCTACTTCTGGTAGAGACCTATGTATTAGGCTAATATCTTCAAATCCTGTTGTTTCATGATGTTCTACATCATAATTCTTACAGATTTCTAGGTGTTCTAGTTTCCTGTCTGATATCATATTGTTTCTGACCTCCGTTTTCTTTATTCAATAATTCTAATGAGTATTTATATGATTAGATTCATTATTTTACTTGATAAGTGTTCCTTTAACTTTCTGTCCTGACACTGCCAGACGTATGTTTCCTGGCTTATCAGCATTTATTATCAGGGATTCTATACCATGATCTGCCAAGTCTAGCAGTTCCCTTATTTTTCCATACATTCCGCCAGTGACATCTGCCTGATTTTCATTCTCTGTTGTTTTTAAATCAGTGTCTCTTGTTACTACCTCTAATAGTTCTGCATCAGGATTAGTTTTTGGATTATCAGTGTATATTCCATCAACATCTGAGGAGAGTATTACTCTATCTGCATTTAAATCCTCGGCCAGATATGTTATTATCTGATCTCCGGATATTATTGCATACTTCATGTAATCATTATTATCCAGTACTGCATCGCCGTATAGTACAGGTACAAAGCCATTATCCAAGTATTTTCTTATCAGCCCTGTGTCACACATGTCTATTCTTTTATTGTTTGTAGTCATGTATGCTGACGGCTTCATTCCTATTGCTGGAATTCCTTTTTCCTGTAATTTTTCACAGACCATGTAGTTTAGTAGTTGTACTGATGCCTGTGTTCTGCATACTCCCTCCAGTTTATATAAATGGTCGTTAACGTTAGAAATTACATCTCCTATTCCATACTTCTTTGCATATATATGGCCATATGAGCCTGCACCATGAACTATTATCATATCATCATTGTATGCTGATAGTTCCCCTGCAATTCTTTCAAGGTTATCTTCATCTAGGGTAGGCTTATCAGCATCTTTTACTGTTAATGCACTACCACCAATCTTTATTATAATCATAATTACTACTTATCCGATTAATATTTTTATTAAAGTGTTTATTTATTCAATAATTTCTGCGTGAACACCTTCATCAGATATTTCACACTTAAATGTAGCATACTTCTGGCTTAATTTATCATATACTTCATCAATATTATCTGGGCAGACAGCTATAATACAGCCACCTCCACCACTACCTGTGAGTTTGGAACCCTGTGCACCATATAGTCTGGCATCATAAACCATCTGTGATAAGATATCAGTATTAACTCCTAATGAATCAAGTAAGCCCTGATTTATATTCATTAAATCACCGATAACATCAAGGTCACCCTCTATAAATGCACTTCTAGCCGTGTTGGCAACTGCCTCCATTGAAGAAAATATATCTCCTACAATTAATGGATACTTCTCATATCTTTTTCTGACATTTTCAACTAATACACCAGTATTAGCACTAATACCACTATTTACTACAACTAATGGTAACTGACAATTACATTCCACACGGTTACGTTCGGAATTCTCATCAATGTAAATCATACCACCATAAGTACTCATAGAAGTATCAAGAGGACTAGCAGATCCCTGTACTGTAACTTCAACATCACGTGCTATATCTGCAATGTCTTCCTTACCATACTCTTTTCCAGCATAGATTGACACAGCCTTAAGAGTAGATACTGTTACAGCTGCTGATGAACCAAGACCAACACCAAGATACATTCTGATATCAACATTTAAGTCAAATCCCTTATCAAATTCAAACAAGCTGATAACCTCGTAGATATAGTCAGTAATCATTTTACCATGTGCTGCATCATAGTCTAGTTTTCCCTCATTCAATTCTGTATTCATTTCATAATCAATACTAGGAACACAGACTTTGATACTGTTATCATCACGTGGCACTAACTCTACCTGCACACCCTCACTGATTGCTACAGCAATAGCAGGCCTACCATGAACAACAGAATGCTCACCAAAGAGTATAACCTTTCCCGGTGCAAAAGATCTGATTTTCATTAAGTCTAAATCTCCTACTAATTTATTACTAAGGTTAATGCAGTTATAAAAAAAAGAGTTATTAGATAAAAAATGAGTAATACTAAAATAGTTATAGTAAAAAAATAACATTAAATAATTTTATAATAACCATACGACAAGTATATACTAATTAGACTACTAACTAGTAATACTACAACCTGTCAACATGTAATAATGATTTAAAGTGTTATCTATCCATACTAAATCTAGTATACATACTACGACTAGATTCTATTTTTAATCTACTAATCCTTTTATTACAAATACATATATTTACCTAAAAAGTTAGATAAATCCCCTAAAAATTGATTCTCAAGTATAAAAGCCTATTATACCAGAAAATAAAACAAATCTAACCAAGTAAAAAAACTTATGGTCAAACAGACTAGTTTACTTTCATCTCACAGAGAATCTATTAATTATTATATATAGCTAAACTTCATTATAAACATTACTATGAAAATCATCAGAGAAAAAAGATATAAAAAAAGAAAATAAAAAAAAATAATTAGATTAATAAAACAAATAAATTGAAGGTGATTAAAATGATAAGAGAACCATGTGTATCAGGAATATTTTATCCATCAAAAAAGAGCATACTAAAAGAAAACATAGAAAAAACACTGAATAATATTAATACAGAGGACCCCATAACAGGACAAATAACAGCAGGAGTAGCACCACACGCAGGATATGTATACTCGGGTAAAACTGCATGCTACACATATAACCAGATAAGGAAAAACAGAATACCAGAAACATTCATAATAATAGGACCAAATCATACAGGATATGGAAATAGTAGCATAGCATTAACAACTGCCAGTAAATGGAATACTCCACTAGGAGATATCACAGTAGACACAGAATTAAACAATGAATTACAGCAACGTAATCCAAACATAAAATATGATGACAGAGCACATCTTAAAGAACATGGAACAGAAGTAGAACTGCCATTCATACAATACATAACAGAACAAGAAGACAAGAATGCAATGATAGTACCAATAGTAATTAGTAATCAGACACTGGAACTATCCCAGCAACTAGCAAGAACAATATATGAATCCGCAGAAAAATTAGGACGTGATATTATAATAATCGCAAGCACAGACCTAACACACTACGAAAACAGCGAAAATGCAAGAACAAAAGATGAAAAAGTAATGAAGTCAATAGAAAACATGGATGAACAAGAATTATACAACAATGTAACAAACTATCAGATAACAATGTGTGGATATGGTCCAACAATAACAGCAATAACATACTCCAAACTAGCCAATGCAAAAAATGCTAGAATACTAGACTACTCCAATAGTGGAGATGCCTTCGGAGATTATGATTCAGTAGTAGGATACACTTCAGCAATAATCACAAAATAAGAATAAATAATAGTTTTCAAAAAAAGTAATAAAAATTATGAATACTAGAATATACTTCTAGAAATCATAAAGTTTCCCAAGAAAAGATTATATTTAATTATAATCTTATATTTTTAACTCGAAATCAGTAGGTTCTAAATCAAATTCTTCGTCAGAAGATAAAACTCCTCTTTCTCTTAAAATTTGTCTAGCTAATAACCAGTAAACTAATGCAATAGCTTTTCTACCTTTATTGTTAACTGGAATTACAAGGTCAACATTAGATAATAAATTTTCTGTATCACATAAAGCTACTACAGGAATTCCATTTTGTTTTGCTTCAAATACAGCTTGAGAGTCTGATCTTGGATCTGTAACAACTAATATTTTAGGTTCAATAAATTTGGAGTACTGTGGGTTTGTTAATGTACCAGGTATAAATCTACCAGGAATAGTTTTTGTACCAGTAACTTCACCAAATTTCTTTACAGGAGCCTGACCATACTGTCTTGTAGATACAACAAGAACATCATCAGGATCATATTTAGATAATAATTTTGCAGCAACAATTATTTTATCATTACTACTTTTAACATCTAATACATGAAGACCGTCTGCTCTTACTCTGTAAATATATTTTTCCATATCTTTTGTTTTCTGTTGAGTACCTATATGTAAACCTGCAGCTAGGTACTTATCTAATGGTATTAATAATTCTGACATGTTTTTACCTCTTAATCATTAAATTCATCTATAATTCTCTTAATATTAAATTAATAAACTTTATCTTTATATACTCAAAAATGTGTGAAAATTTAATAAAACATAACCAAAAAATTCCACATCATAGTATAACCCTAAAGATGATATAATCATACATACTATTCAAAGCTAATAGCACTTCGTGGACATACATCCAGGCAGGCATCACACCTACAACAATCATCCGGCCTACTGACAACTAAAACATCAGTAAAGTCAAACACATTCATAGGACAAATATCCAGGCATTCAAGACAACCAAAGCCAATACACTGCATGTAATCAACAATTATATTCATCATAAACTCCGACTTATAAATCAGCCATCTTAGGATTTAATAATTCCTCTTCTATTCTAACTAACTCATTAAGTTTAGCAATTCTTTCTCCACCAGCAGCACCAGTCTTAATAATAGGTGCATTAAATGCAACAGCTAAATGAGCAATAGTCTCATCAGTAGTTTCACCAGATCTGTGAGATACAATTGGAACATACTGATTAGCCTTAGCTAACTTAATAGTATTATATGTATCAGTTAAAGTACCAATCTGGTTAGGTTTAATAATTAATGAATTACCAGCACCAGCCTCAATACCCTTAGCTAATATCTTAGCATTAGTAACAAAAAGATCGTCACCACATATTAGACAGTCATCACCAGATTTCTTAGTAATCTCAGCAAATGCAGAGAAATCATTCTCTTGTATAGGATCCTCAACATAGAAGAACTTATATGTACTAATTAAATCAGCAATATAATCGATTTGTTCCTCAACAGTTCTGGAAGTACCCTCACGTTCATAGATGTATTTCTGTTCATCCTCATTCCAGAACTCACTAGATGCAACATCTAAACCAGGTCTTACAAGAACACCAGTCTCATCACTGATTTCCTCACAAGCAGATGTTTGAATTTCAAGAGCTTCCTCATTAGTAAGGTTAGGAGCCCATCCACCTTCATCACCTTTACCACCAGTAAAAGTAGAATCCTTA
The DNA here is from genome assembly GCA_902782945.1 of uncultured Methanobacteriaceae archaeon. Classification (GTDB taxonomy): domain Archaea; phylum Methanobacteriota; class Methanobacteria; order Methanobacteriales; family Methanobacteriaceae; genus Methanosphaera; species Methanosphaera massiliense. The sequence continues at coordinate 4,560 of CACZOU010000106.1, read as the reverse complement.
TCCTGAATCTTAGCCTTAATCCTTCTGTGAACATTAATATTAGTAGTAATTGCCTCAGTAATATTAGAAGCACCAACAGGAATAACTAAAAACTCCTGAATATCAGGTGCATTCTTACCAGCATGAGCACCACCATTAATCATATTCCCTAATGGATAAGGAATAGATGTAGGCATAATACCACCTAAAAACTTATACAATGGAAGATTATAACTAGAAGCAGCAGCCTTAGCAGTAGCCATAGAAACAGCCACAGCAGTATTACCACCTATATTAGAAAAGTTATCAGTACCATCAATCTCTTTAAGTACATTATCAATTTCCCTAATATCTTCAGCTTCCATACCAATAATTTCAGAAGAAATTAAATCCTCAATATCATTCACAACTTGGTCCACTCCACCATCAGGAAATGAAGTAACCTCATTAACTCCAGTACTAGCTCCACTAGGTGCTGCAGCTCTACCAAATCCATTCCATGTTAAAACATCAGCCTCAACAGTTGGATTTCCTCTACTATCTATAATTTTTCTTAATCTTACGTCTTCTATTACACTATCCATAAAAAAACACCTCTTTTATCAATGTAGAAATAGTTGTTTAATTAAAGGGCTATGTTTTATTTTCCTTATAAGTGTATAAATAAGAAAGTTAAATTGTTCTATACTCGGAATTAAAAATAAAATAATAAGAAAATTTAATCCTTATATTCATCCTTAACAACTGCATCTAATGGAAGTACACCTTCCTCATATTCATTAATTGCTATCTTAATTGGATCCATATCAGGTGTAAAATCAACTAATGGCTTAGCACCCATAGAAATTTGTAAAGCACGAGACCCAATAAGTCTAGCACGTTCAAATCTTGTATTACCTCTAGATTCCATAAATTTTAAATGCTCCTTAACAGTATAATTCTTATTCAACAACATAACTAAAGTAATACTCCAAGACAAACCTTAATAATAGGAATGAATGGAGAGGAGACCTTAAAAAAGAAGTAATAAACTTCCTATATAATACTCCCTATATTTTAGTTCGACATTCACTTACCACACATCAACGTGTGAAATGAACATCCTTCTACAACAATATTTTGTAATACCTAAATCATCAAGAACCTCGCCTGGATCCTCACCATTCTCAGTTCTCTCCTTAAACTCATCAAAACTTGCTGAAATAACCTTCCCACATGTAAAACATCTTACGAGTAACATAAAAATTTACCTGTAACTTTTTTGTTTTCTTGCTCTAGCACCTGGTCCACCAAATTTTTTAGACTCAGAACGACGTGGATCTCCAACTAACATTGTTCTATCATATTGAACATATCTATCCTTAAGATTCATATCACCAGTATACTCAACTAAACCTTTAGCAATAACCATACGAGCAGCCTCAGCTTGACCCATAATTCCACCGCCAACAACTCTGATATTAATGTCAACAGAATTTACAAGGTCATCGCCAGCTAATTCTAAAGGCTCAAATAATTTAAGTCTAGCTAACTCAGGTTCATATAACTCAACTGGTTTACGGTTAACCTTAACTCTACCGGTACCCTCTTTAACGGTACCTCTAGCAATAGCGGTTTTCCTTTTACCACTAGTATGTACTGTTTTACTCATAATTAACTACCTTCTGAATAAATTAATTTAAAATTTAGCACCTAATAATTTTGAAACTGTACCTAATTCCATACTTTTAGTAATGTTTTTAGGCTGTGCTTGTTTAACTTCTACAACTTCCTGTCCTTCTAACTCTTTAGGAACACCTACGTTAACTTTTAAGTTTTTGTAAGCAGTTCTTCCATGAGGTTTCCTGTAAGGAATCATTCCTCTAACAGTTCTTCTGAAAATATCATCTGGTCTACGTGGGTATTTAGGACCTAAATCTCTAGGATTTGAGATACTTGCTCTGTCTACTCGTTGTTTGTATTTAGCGTAGATAAAATCCTTATTACCAGAGATAATAATTTTCTCAGCATTGATGACAGTTATTTCTTCTCCATTTAAAAGTCTTTTACTGACTGTACTAGCAAGTCTACCAAGTACAAGTCCTTCTCCGTCAATAATTGTTGCCATTCTATTCACCTACTTTATGATTTTAACATTAGAACCTTTAGGATTCTCAGCCATTAGCTCATCAATCTTTAGGCATTTTCCACCTGCAGCTGTAATCTTACGTTCTGCCTCTTGAGAAAATTTAAATGCAGCTACAGTAACTTTAGTTGATATACTACCTTCACCTAAAACCTTACCCGGTACAAGGATAGTCTCATCATCATTAGAAAACTTATCTATATGGTAAACATTAACTTCTTTGTTCTTTCTATTAGCCCTTTTTAAGTCGTTAGCAACAGCTTTCCATATAGGAGCATCTTCTGCAGATGATTGTTTAGTGAGGGATTCTATTAAATTTACAGTATTTGGGTTAGTTTTTGTTAATTTCATTTTTACTATTCCTCCTCATTCACAAAATTTATGATATTATCTGCTTTTTCCGTTAAAATATCGCAAGCTATTGTAAGAACTTCTCTAGGTGTTAAAGATCCGTCAGTCTCGAGTTTAAAAATATACTTACCTTCCTCGAAATCTACAATAATAGCATTATCATCCCTTTCAGATATTCTCTGACAAGTCCTACAAGTGGAACAATTTTCAATATCATTAACTACTAATTTATCATCCTCAATTTGTAAAACATTTCTAGGACATTCCTTGACATATTCCTCTAAATCAGTGAGTTTATCATTGTCAATCTCAATTTTAGGATAATACTTATATCCACAAGTAGTAGTAGCTTGCCATTTAGCATGCTCGGATCCTAATCCAAGTTCTGCGATAGCTTCTAATTCAATTTCTTCATCTTCACGAAGTCTAACAATTGGAATTGTATCATAAACTGGTTTTATAGCTGGGTCGTCAGATTTAAGATCTTTTGAATATACTATTTTAGGACCTTTCTCTTTTAAAAGAAATGAAACACTACAATTAGAACAATGAGAATCACAATCACATTCAGATGGCATAACATAAGAATCAAGATCAGTTACAATAGGAATTAAACCTAATCTGTGAGCCAATACTTCATCAAACATCTTAGCATCATTTTTATAAATATTAACATCCTCTATTGCAAATGTAGGAATTTCTACAAGACATATCCTTCTGATTGTATTTATAAATGTGTCATCTACACCATCGACTATAAATACAGCTCTTTCATCATTCTGTTCTCTAATTTCTATATTCATAATATGACCCTTTCAAACATGATTATACTCTTCTACCTCTTTTACCACCAGGTCTACCAGTACCATCGTGAGGTATAGGAGTTACATCTTCTATCTTACCAATTTTAATACCAGCTCTTGCTAAAGCCCTAATAGTAGCTTGAGCACCAGGTCCAGGTGTTCTAGGACCGTTACCTCCAGAAGCTCGTACTTTAATATGAAGTCCAGCAATACCTTTCTCTTTAATATCATCAGCAACTCTGTTAGCTGCTTCCATAGCTGCAAATGGTGATGATTCCTGTCTGTCTGATCTTACTACTTTTCCACCAGACCATTGAGTTATGGTTTCAGCACCAGTTATATCAGTAACAGTTATGATAGTATTATTAAATGATGAGTAAACGTGAGCTACACCCCATTTATCTTTTTCTGCCATTTTATCACCTATAATTCAAATTTATTATTAAATATTCAATTTTATTAGTCATCACTTGGTTCTTCTTCTGCTGCTACTTCTTCAGTGTTATTTTCACTTTCAAACTGTTTTGCAACTGATGAACCTGGATAGAAATCTATATTATCTTCGTCAGCTTTTTCTACTAAGTGTCCTGGTGCATTGATTTTTTTACCATTAAGTGTAATATGACCATGTACAACAAAGAGTCTTGCTTCTTTAGCAGTGTGACTTAAACCTTTTTTGTATACTAAACTTTGTAATCTTCTTCTTAATACATCTTCAATGTTAAGATCTAATACTTCTTCAAGTTTAGCATTAGGTGATATGAAACCTGCTCTTACTAGATGATCTAATAATTCTTTTTCTTTTTCTTGTCTCTCGTCAATATCCATACCTAAGATAATACGAGCATCTCTTCGGTATCTTTTTACTCTAGATTCAGCTTTCCAGATTTCTTTTTTATTTTTTAATCCGTATTTATTAGCTAATCTGTTTTCTTCTTTAATACGTTCTGCATTCCATGGATGTGATGGAGTGTCGTACTGTTTTCGTGGTTTTTTTGGATGTCCCATAATCAAATCTCCTTCAAATTGTATTTATTTCAAAAAAATTTTTTATCCTACTTATTCCACTGAACCTGGTCTTGTTCTGCTTACACCAACAGAAGATCCGTGTCTGAATGTTGATTTTGTTCTTTGACCACGTACTGGAAGACCAACTTCATGTCTTTTACCTTTGTAACTTCTAATCATTTTCATTCTGTTAAGATCGTCACGTTGGGTCATTTTTAAGTCAGATTCGATTAAGTGTTTTGTTTCACCAGTTTCATAATCGTTTCTTCTGTTTAAGAACCATTCAGGAATTCC
>CACZOU010000105.1 GCA_902782945.1 uncultured Methanobacteriaceae archaeon | reverse complement strand
CCAATAATCAAAACACCAATCTGTGGTAGTAATCTAGCAGGAGCATTAATGGCTGGAAATTCTAACGGTCTACTTGTATCACCATATGTCTTTTCACATGAATTAGATATTATTCGTGAACATGATATTAATGTTGAAATTATGCCTGATAAATTAACAGCAATAGGAAATATTATAGTTGCAAATGATAATGGTGCTATAATAAATCCAGACTTATCCAATAGAGCAAAAAAAGTAATTAGAGACACACTTGACGTAGAAGTTGTTCCTAGTTCAATTGCAGGATTAGATATTGTTGGTTCAGCAGTAGCTGCAACAAATAAAGGCGCATTAGTACATCCTGATGCATCTGAAGAGGAATTAGATTTAGTAGAAGATGTTTTAGGAGTACCTGCAGAAATTGGTACAGTTAACCGTGGAGTAAAACTCGTAGGAGCATGTATCATTGCAAATTCTAATGGGGTTATTGTAGGAAATAAAACTACAGGACCCGAACTAGCAAGGATTGATCAAGTATTCAATTTATTTGGGGAATCATTATGAAAACAAAAATATTTAGAGTAAAAGGAAAATTATTAGATATTGATAAAACTAAACCATTTACAAGAGAATTAAAAGCTACAAAAGAAGAAGATGTAAAGGAACAATTACTTTCTGAATTTGGTAGTAAACACAGATTAAACAGAAGTCAAATTATCTTCGACGATATTTCTGAAATAACAGCAGACGAAGTTACAGATCCTGTTGTAAGAGATTTAATATAAGTGCATTTGTTCACCATTAACATAGTGGAGTGTTATTTATGGATGATAGACAAAGATTAGAACAAATGGTTACGGAAATTAATCAATTACAAAAACAGGGCGAAACAATCGCCCAACAACTTGAACAGCTAAATGCATCATTAGCTGATATTAGATCTGCTTACGATGCTGTTGATAACATGGCTGGCTCAGTAGGTAAAGAAACATTATTACCAATTGGTGCTGGATGTTTTGTTAAAGCAGAACTTAAATCTGAAGATGTTATAGTAGGAGTAGGTTCTAGCGTAGCAATCAAAAAAACAAGAGAAGAAACTTTATCAACACTTAAACAAGATCGTGAAGAAGTAGAAAAACTCATTAAAACATTAACTGAACAATTAGAAAACATTAACAAGTACATTACAGAGAAAAGACCTGAAGCAGAAAAATTAATGAGAGAAACTGGAGTACAACAATAGATTATATTCAGTTAAACACTTTTCTACCCTTCTTTATTTTCACCACCCATAAAAAAGTATTACTTTTAACTCTATTTTATACAATTTTGTAATAACATTATATATTTAATACAACATACATTGTTACTAGATAATAGAACTAGTGATTATTATGTTTGATAAAATTAATAAAGAAATAAAAAACTTCATAAAATATTCAATTAATGAAGATAAAAAAGAAAAAAAGGATGATGAAGAGGAGTACATACCTAAATGCAGATGTTAAGTATGATACATATCTGTCTACTTTGAAATTTATTATTGTCTTCTTCTCTCTTTTTCTAATTTACCTTTAACCCCTTTAATATAATTAATTTGTTTCTTAAATACCATCTAAAATGATTACTTTTTTTATAAATGAATTACATAAAAATAAATAACTAACTATCCACCAAAAAAAAACAAAATAAGGAAAGTGAAAAATTTGTTTGATTTTCTACGAAAGAGGTTAAATAAAACTATAAAAGATGCATCAGATTCAATACCTGAAGAAGAGTTAGAACAAGAAAATACTGAAAATAATGTTGAAGAACAAGAAACTATGGATAAAGGAGAATCTACAGAAAAAGTAGAAGAATCTAAACAAGATAGTTCTGATGAATCAATTGACGAATCCAGTGATGAAAAAACAGAGGATAAAAAGGAAGAAAACGAAAAAGAAGAATCTGAAGATAAAAAGAAGAATAAAAGTCGTTTTGGATTCTTACACCGAAATAAAGATAAAAAAGATTCTGAAAAAGAAGAAAAAGAAGAGGAATCTGAATCCCCTGAAGAACCAGTTAATGATAAAAAAGAATCAGTTGGAGAAGAAAATTCTTCTGATGACAAAGAAGAAAACATTGAAACAAGCAAAGAGCCAATAGAAAATAAAGATGAAGAAAAAGAAGAAGAAAAGGAAAATAAAAAAGAAAATAAAAGTCATTTCGGATTCTTACATAGAAACAAAGACAAAGATAATTCAGAAAAAGAAGAAAAAGAAGAAGATAACAAAGACGAAGATGAAGATAAAAACGATGAGGAAGATTCATTAAAATATGAGGGTGAACAGGAAGGTGGAACATTCTCATTCATCACTAAGAAAACAATATCCGAAGATGACATTGATGATATTCTTGAAGACCTGGAATTATCATTACTTGAAGGTGATGTGGCATTTGATGTTGCTGATAAAATAGTAGAATCAATGAAAGAGGACCTTGTTGGTAGAAAAATTAAACGTCGAGGAGATATGGAATTATTCACTACTAATGCTCTTAAAAAGGCTATAACTGAAATTATAGATAATGGTTCCTATGATTTATTAGCAGATATTGAAGCATCAAAACAAAAAGGCGAACCATACAAAATCATGTTTGTTGGTATTAACGGTACAGGAAAAACAACAACTATTGCAAAATTAGCAAGGTATCTTGAGAAGAACGGATACTCATCTGTATTTGGTGCATCTGATACATTCAGAGCAGGAGCTATAGAACAATTAGAACATCATGCAAATAATCTTAACATGAAAATAATTAAACACGAACGTAACTCTGACCCAGCAGCAGTAGCATATGATGCTGTCGAACATGCACGGGCAACACATAAAGATGTTGTATTAATTGATACATCAGGACGTATGCAGACAAATGTTAACCTCATGGATGAAATGAAGAAAATTAAAAGAGTATCTAAGCCTGATATTGTTATCTATGTTGGTGATGCTTTAATGGGTAATGATGCTACAGAACAAGCAACTAAGTTCAATGAAGTAATTGATATTGATGGTATCATATTAACCAAAGCAGATGCTGATGCTAAAGGTGGAGCAGCTCTATCTATAGGTCATGTTATTCATAAACCTATATTATTCATTGGTACTGGTCAATCATATGATGATTTAATGGAATTTAAACCAGAATGGATGATTAACCAAATATTTGATGAAGAAGCTGAAGCTTAAACAATAAGTAGTATATTTCTCCTCCACACTCTTTTTTATTAATATTTTTTTTAATAGAGCAGTATTATCTTATTTATAGAAAAAAATTAGTTATTTTATATGAGATATTAGTGTTAGAAAATTAGTATTTTAATAAAAAAATAGTAGATACGAGGAAAAGATTAGATTATAATCTTGTTCCACCATAAACTGCATTAGAATAGTATTTCCAGATTACGTCTATCTGTTTGAATCCTACCTCTTCTAGTAATTTAATATGAGTTACTAATGTTGATGGCACATCATTGTTTTCTCTGTCTTGTTTATGACTTGTTTTTTGTTCATTTGATACTCCATGTTCTTCCATGTATTTATCATTCATTCTTTCATTGAGTATCTTATTATATTCACTGTTAGGTTTTATAACATCTGCATTATAGAATACTCCACCAACATTTAATGCATCATATATGTGTTGATACATTTCTTTTTTCTCTTCATCGGATGGTATATGATGTAATGCTAATGATGATATAATTGCATCATACTTATCGATTATATCTACAATTGTAAAGTCGCCATTTACATATTCAATGTTATCATAATCTGATAATTTTTCCTTTGCAATATCTATCATTTTATCAGATACATCTAGACAGGTAATTTTTGCATCTGGAAATCTTTTTAGAACTTTTTCTGTAATATTACCTGTTCCACATCCAAGATCTAAAATTCTTGGACTTTCCTGGTCAGGTATAGCATTTATTAATGCATCTGTCATTTCATCATAGTTTACTAACGTCTTTGTAATTAAGCTATCATATTCATCTGCTGCTTGGTTAAAATGTTCTCTTAAGTCAGACATGTTCTTCAAGTTCTCCTATTAGTTAGTTCTTAAAATAATTGTATTAATGTATATTGTATTTAATTCCACATTTTATGTGGATGAACATTTCTTATTTATATTATTATACTTCTATTACAATGTATAAGTATGTTTTTTCTACTTTATATTATTCTTGAAATATTTATATAATAACAGTTTAGTATAGTATTTTTACTAATTAATTAGGTAAAAAGAATTGAATATAATCTTATTAAAAAAAAAGTTAAGAAATGGAGTTTAGTTAAATTAATTCATAGTTTGAGTTTAGTTCTACTACTAATACAATTGCCATTCCTATTATTCCTATGATTATACAT
>CACZOU010000104.1 GCA_902782945.1 uncultured Methanobacteriaceae archaeon | reverse complement strand
TCTACAGTCATATGCACAGGTTTTGATACTGTGAAATTTAGAGTAGTGTTTGATGAATAATAGTATGTGTTAGTGTAAGTAAATGTTACATTGTTTTTTCCTACGTTAAGATTCTTGTTAGATATTGTTAAATTGGTTACTCCATTACGTACTGATACATTAGAGTATGTCTGATTGTTTACTTTTACTGTTATTGTTCCACTTGATATATTCAGGTTATCTTCATCTTTAACTGTTATAAGGAATGTCGTGTTTTGTCCATTATCGTCAACTGTTGCTGTTGTTATTGTATCTTTATATACTGTGTTAGTTACTGTTACATTAGATGAGCTGTAATTGTAGTGATTATCAGAGTATGTGAGTGTTATATTGTTAATTCCGGCATAGAATTCTTTGTTAGGTATAGTTATGTTTGCATGTCCATCTTCTATTGTCACAATAGCATATGTGTCATTGTTTATCTTGATTGTCATAATTCCCTCAGTTACACATGTATTATTTTCATCCACGACTGTTATGTTGATTGATGTATCTGTTTTATTATTATATGCGTTTGCTGTTGTATTTGTTGGTATATTTAACTTATAATCTGAGATTAAAGGACTTGTATATAATTTAAGAGAAACTACAGCATCACTATAGCTAGTGTTTCCTATTAATGATTTTTCTGTTGGTATTGCAAGTCGTGAGTATGCATCAATAGTAGTAGGTATGTATATTACTGTATCATTTGAAGTTAAACGTAATTCTATTTTAATGGTATCATTTGTATTAACAGGTATTTGTTTATTGAGTTTTATAGTTTCATAACATGTATGGCTGAATTTACCGCTTTGTGTTTCCTGTAATTCATTATTTACATATATATTTGCTATGTAGTTATAATCAGAACTAAATACATATGTACCAAAGGAGGATATTAAATCATTACCACTAGAAGTGAATTCATTTGAGTAAGTATAAGTATTGGTATCTTCTATTTCATACCAGTAACTAAGACCACTTAAATCATATTGATAGATTCTATTATAGTTTGTTGTGTCATTTAATATGAATGTTATACCACCGACACCATAAAAATCATCACATGAGTTTAATATGGAACTATCATAATAGGAAACATAATAATATCCTTCATCTCCAGAAGAGGTTCCCCAACTATTTTTAACAATAAATGCTCCATCACCTGGAGGTATATTATCGAAGTTATATCTACTATAATTATCATCCCATCCTACTATAGTAACAGCATGATTAATGTATGTAGTGGTTGAATAACCATGACGAATACTGCCTGAGTATATGCCTGTGTAGACTGCACCGTATTTCATAATAGCAGTTTTTACTTCATCGTTATCAGTAGAATTTGTTCTTGTAGGAACTCCATAAACATTGGTCACATGTAATATGCTTTTTAGTAATGGTGATACGTATGAATTAGTATCATATTCATCATCACTTTCTAGTACAGGTCCTATCCAGTTTACAAGATAACCTATAGACATATCATCCAATCCGCCGTCTCCAGGTAGAAGTTTCCAGCCTTCCTCTGAAAACATTGCCATGATATTTTTCAGATTATTTTCTGAAAGATCCAATGTTATATTCATTGCTTTTAAGATACATGATTCTAATGTAGCTAACATGGCAAATGCATAACAATTACCATCATTTCCCTGATCTTTTACAGATGTGACATAGCCATAGTCTCTTAAATCATATGATGAAGGTATTGTTTTAATATTACTAAAAGTAACGTTTGTAATATTTATATCAGCAATATTTTCTTCATTTATTAAATAAGTGATAGGTTCACTACCATACCAGTTATTATTGGATAACATTGAACTAGTATTATATATGGAATACATATTATCACCGTATTTAGCGCTGTTGTCAGTGAAATTATTACTGTTTAATATAATATTATTTTGATTAGCATATATTACTCCACCATAACTTGCCGCAGTGTTATTAATAAAGACAGATGATTCAATTTCTAATCTAAGATCATCAGAGTATATTGCTCCACCACGTCTACCTTTATTACCTGTGAAATTGGATGATAATATTGTTAGACAGGAGTAAGTATCAAAAATCGCTCCTCCATCATATATAGCAGTGTTATTTATGAATCTTGTATTACTAATAACTAAATAAGCGGCTAGTTCATCAGTTTCGGTATTTATATCTTGATCAGATGTACCGTTAATAGTTAATATAGCTCCACCTAACCTTGCAGAATTATTAATAAATTCTGAATTAAGTAAAGTCATATTACTATTAAACAAGTATATTGCTCCACCAGAGGTAGAAGTTAAATTAATAAACTTTGAATTATCAATATAAACAGTTGATAACTCAGAGTATATTGAACCTTTAGAAGTACTGTTATGGTTTATAAATACTATATTGTTAAGATTTAAATGACTATGCTTATGTATATCAATACTAGTGGTTGTGTAATTAGTCACTGTTACATTACATAATGTAAGATTACCATATAAGCTAAATAATGAATTACCTTTATTTGCACCATTAATTATTGTCTTATTAGTATTTTGACCAGTGATTGTTATATTTTTAGTAATAATAATATCTGACATGTTATATATTCCATCAGATAAATAAATGGTACTATTAGTAGTTACCTCGTCTAGTTCTGATTGAGTGAGTGTATTCCATGGTTCACTGTTACTACCATTACCTTTATCTGCATTTGAATTATTCACATAATATCGGGCAGATGTACTGTTTTTATTTGATGTATAAACACCTGTGTTATTGATGAATTTATTTGATGAATTAGTTGATATACTATTTATTTCATAGTTATTCTCAATAGTATAATTTTCACTTTGGGTTGCATGTGTTGAATTATTTGTTGCTGAAACAGCTGAAATACTTGTAATTATTGTAATAACTATTAATATAAATAATATTTTATTCTTCATTAAGCGCCCCCTATTTATTTATATTATTATTTATACTCTTTTTAGACTTAAGTAGTTAATAGTAATAAAATTAGACGAGAATAATAGAAAAAATAAGAATATAAAGGATTTCATGATGTGGTAAGGATAAAGGATTAATCTGTTAAACTTCATAGTAGATTATAAAAACACATGAGTTTATACAATTAAATTCATTGAAATAAATCTTGTTATATTAGATTAATCATGTAGAATAAGTTGAATGTTATATAAAATAATAAGAGTTTATAAAAAATATTAAAAAAAATTTATGGAAGGTTATTCCATAAAAAAATATGGAAATGTATTTCGAGTGGGAGTTTATGGGGGAGTGTTTTTAAATGTTTACTTTTATTTTATTATATTTTTAATACTTTATTTCTTAATTCTGGTAACTCATGACAGTTTGCCACTGGTAATGGTTCCTCTACATATACTGGTTTCCAGGATAATGCTTTTTCGTTTTCTTCACGTTTTACTTCCATACCTTTTTCATAGTATTCGTCTCTTGCTTTTACCATAGCCTCCATTGCTTTTAGTGGTGAGCCCGGTGGTACACAACATGAAGAACCTAATATGTCAATTCCTCTGTCAAGTGCTTTAAATGTTTCTAGTCTAATACTTTCTAAATCACCTTTGAATAGGGAATCTGTTGCAACATTTCCAACTAATTGGGTGTTACTATCTAAATCATATTTTATTTGATTTGCTTCTTTTACATTTAC
>CACZOU010000103.1 GCA_902782945.1 uncultured Methanobacteriaceae archaeon | reverse complement strand
AGATGAAGGATGTGAAGTAATAATGGACGTGCTAGAAGTAGCTGGGGAGGATAACATACTCTATGACAGAGAATTAAACAAGGAATACCAGATAACAGGAATAGTAAATGGAGAAGAAGTAACAGTTACATCCATAATAACAGACAATGAAGTAGAATTCATAGAATATGATGAATACTGTATAGAAGGATACTATCAAGTAGATGACGGAGAGGAGAAACAAGAACAGTACTATATAACAGAAAAACTAGAAAAAGGCGATGTTATAACCACATCAACAACCAATAACTCAGATGAGGAAGTAGTACTAAACTATGAACCATCACCAAACCAGCAAACAGTAAAAGTAAAACTAGTAGCCATAGACAAACCAGACGAAAACGAGAAAAAAAGAAACATAATAAACAAATTGCTAGTACTGTAGAAATAGTCTAATGAGGGACAATAATGTTCTGCAACACATTAAACGAAACAAAAAACTATAATGATATACAGGGATACAGACAAGTAATAGAATACAAATACAGGAACATAACAATGTATCAATTCATAGAAACAGACAAAGAAGGACAAATAATAAAACACAAAGCACACAATAAAACCATAAAATATCAGAACAGAACACATCCAAAACCCGGAAGCATATACCTATTAAACAATGAAATAATAGAAATAGAAGAACTACTAGATAAACCAGAATACCTGGAAATACAATACGATAAACAACCAAACCAGGAATACACAATAAATGATACAAACATGCAAGAAAAAATAACAGCAAAAATCATAGAAAACGAAGTACTCTTCAAACAAAAAGATGAATACACAATAACAGGTTATACTCAAGTAGCTGATGGCATGGAACAAGAAAAACAGTACTACATAAACAGGAAACTAGAAAAAGGAGACATCATAATCACAGCTAAAATGATAGATATAGATAAAGAAATAGTATTAAACTATGAACCGTCAATGGAATCACAGCAAGTCACAGTAAAACTAGTGGCGATAGATAAAACAATAAAAGATCAAGGAAAAATAATAGCCAAATGGCTAGTATTATAAACAATAACTATTCCTATTATCTTCTTTTTTTGAATTTAACCTTTTAATTTTTGTAAGTGTATATCTCTATTTTTATTATAATAGTTTTATTATATTAAATAACACAGTTAATGCTCTTATTTCTTTTATAATTTATTTTCTTTAATTTTCATAGAATTTAAAGGGATTGAATTTTAATCAACTATTTATAGAATCAGTTTGATAATATTAATTATCTCAGTAAAACTTAATTTAATGAAATAATTTTTAGAATTATCAGATGACTGGTTAATATATTTAATATTACTAGTAAAAATTCTGATAATTTATTAATTAATTATTTTCATTTGATTATCGAGAATTTAATAAAATTAAATCTAGGAAGGATTTTCTTCTTAGTAGGATAAAACTATGAATAATCATTCTAAAAGGTTATTATTTATAGTATCAATGGTTTTCATTATAATAATGGGAATATCAGCTATTAGTGCTACTAACGTTACAGGTAGTGGTAGTCATGATAACGGTCATGTAGCTACCTATACTGATAGTAGTGCATCTTATGATGCAGCAGATAATACTGATAATAATATAGTTCAGTCTAGTGACACTGATAATATAGCTGTTAGTTCTCAGAATAATAATAAACTAGGTACTGTAAATAAATCAAGTTCAACAACTTCAAATAAGAATTTAAAACAATATGGTAACACGTATTATATATCTACGGATGGTTCCAGTTATAATAGTGGTAGAAGCAGTTATGATGCCTGGTCATATGGCTATGGATTAAACACACTTAAAAATAGCAGATATAATAATTCAGTGGTATATATCCAGTCTGGTACTTACTATGTTAATAGTACTGTAACATTCAATAAGAAAGTGACCCTTACAATTAGGGGTGATGGTTATGTTACATTATATGGTAATGAGGGTAATGGTTGTTTTAATATTGTAAATGGTAATGTATCTATTTATAACATTAATTTTGTAAACTTCTATGGTACTAATGGTGGTGCTATACATAACACGGCAAATAACACTATACTAGGACATAATACATTCTCTAATAATAATGCTTATATTGGTGGTGCTGTTTATATAAACGGTAATAATAATGAGCTTATAGAGAACACATTTAACTATAACAGTGCTAGTTATGGTGGTGCTGTTTATGTTAAAGGTCAGTCTAACAATGTTAGATATAATAACATGTCAGAGAACAATGCAGATTATAGTGGTGGTGCAATAAATAATCTCGGAATATATACACGAATAATTAGTAATGAATT
>CACZOU010000102.1 GCA_902782945.1 uncultured Methanobacteriaceae archaeon | reverse complement strand
AGTTATTACGGGTGATGTTCCAAAAACTGTGAAAGGACAAGATACATTTCAAGACCTGGACTTAAACTGTGTTTTTAAGCCTATCACCATAAAGTCATTTAATTCTACAACATCAGAGAAAATTGAAAATAACATTAGTGAGATTTTTTCACGTAATAGTGAAGGAATTACTGGACCATATCATCTCAATATTCCGAAAGATGTGCAAAAAAAACAATTAAATATAGACCACAAGGTAATAACTAACCAAAAAATAAAAGCACCCTTAGAATATGATATTGAACATACCATTAAATTAATAGAAGAATCAAAAAAACCATTAATTATACTAGGTTCTGGAATAATATACTCAGATGCAATAGATGAAGTGAATGAATTTGTTAACAAGACAAAAATACCAGTTACAACAACATACCCTGCAAGAGGTATAATACCAGAAGACAATCCTAAAAATCTAGGATTAATAGGAAACAGAGGAACAGCCAAGGCAAACTATGCCTCAGAAAATGCAGACCTGATAATTGCATTGGCAACAAGATTATGTGACAGAACAATAAGTCATATAAATACTGATAATATAATACAGGTAAACACAAATAAAGAACAAAACAATGCCAAATATTTCTACAATAACAATGTAAATGAATTCCTACACGAACTAAACAAACAAGAACTACCAATAACAGACAATACATGGAAAACACGAATAGACAATCAGAAAGAAAATACAAAGAAAACCTATGCTGAGACTGAATACTTACATCCTGAAAAAGTAGTACAGTCAATTCTGAAAAAAGCAGATGATAATACAACAATTATATTAGATGCTGGAACAACACCAACATACTTCACAATAAATTCAACATTAACAAAACATTCACAGATGCTATTTTCCGGTGGATTAGGACCGATGGGCTACTCATTACCTGCAAGTATTGGAGCATCATTTGCAAGACCAGATGATATAATATTTGCCACTACCGGAGATGGGTCAATACAGATGACTATTCAGGAATTAGCTGTGATAAGTACATATAAACTACCAATAATAATATTTGTAATAAATAATAGTCTATTGGGAATAATAAAACAATGGCAGGACATGGCAGGTATACCAAAGTATCAGGTTGACCTTGATAATCCTGATTTTGTAAAACTAGCCCATGCATATAATATTGAAGCAGATGACATAAAATCATATGACGAATTAGAATCAAAACTAGAAAAAGCTATAAAAGCTAAAAAACCTCATTTATTCAATATAAATGTAGATGATCTTCACATACCTCTACCTTAATATTTTTCATGGTTGAATAATACCATGTGAATACTTTTATAACCTCCCCTAAAAAATAACCTTTATAAATTATAGAAACAATAACTTTACTTATAAACTTTCTTGATTTATAAAATAATTCATTTTTTATTAATGTAGTTAACAGATGAGATTAATGTATGAGAAAATAAAAGATTCATTATACAAGATTAAAACAGAAAGACCTAGTTGTACAAGTTATTTAATATTAGATGATCAGAAGAATATTCTGATTGACCCTGGATTATACCAGAAATATCCTATTCTTAAAGAAAATTTAGAAGAAATAGGTGTTAGTCCGGAAGATATTGATATTGTTCTTAATACCCACGAGCATGCTGATCATATTGGTGCTAACAAATACTTCCAGAATTATAGTATGATTATGGCACATAGATATGCTGCTACTAAAATAATTTATCAAGACAAAGAGATTCTGCATTGTCGTGGAAATGATCATGATTTAAAAGGATATGAGGTACATTCATGGTTAGAAAATAATAGTGTAATAGAATTAGGGGACTGGTTTATAAGAACTATATATACTCCAGGACATACTTCTGGCTGTGTATGTTTCTATGAACCAAGAAAAAGATTATTATTTACTGGTGATACTGTATTTGCTAGAGGCAAAATATCAGATACAGGTACATCAGGCAGTTATGGTGAATATATAAATAGTTTATCTATATTAAGAACATTGAAAGTAGATATGATACTTCCAGGTCATGGCTCAATATCATCCAAAGTAGATGAGGATATTAATGAAGCTATAGATAATGCTAGTAAAAGAAGAGAACGGTCCCTGTAGAACAATAAAAGGAGTTTAGTTTTTAATTAGAATAAGTTATTACACTTTTTCTAATACTATTTTTTTTTTGATAGAATTATTATTTAAGAGCAATATCCATTACAGTGAATTTTTTACCATTTTTTATATTGCCTTCATTTTCAAATCCAACATTTAATGTGAAATTATAATCTTTTTCAACAACATTATCTAATTCATCAAATGCATTGTTAAGTTTTTGATTCATTAATTCATCAATCTTGTCAAATATCATTTTATATGCTTCACAGTGAGGGTCCACACATTTCACTTCATGGTCACTTATTGCAAGAGCATTATATGGACATCCTCCCCTACAGTAATCTATATGTTTACAGTCCTTGCAATCTTCATCAACAAATTCTTTGTATTTGAATAATAATTTTTCTGCCTTACTATTCATTAATTCATCATATGTTGGCTTGTCTGATACATGTCCTATAACATATTCCGGCATGTCCACAAATCTGTAACATGGATAAATACTTCCGTCAGGACCAACTGCAAAAGTACTTCCCATACAATCAACGTATGTGCATACACATCCTCTGCGCATGAATACTCCCCTACATAGATGGTCAATATTCTTCAATTCTATCTGGTCTGCAAGGTCAAGGTATTGATCTAATAAGTATAATAAAAGATTACCATAATCTTCTGGTTCCAATGCAAAATTATCACTCTTATGACTCTTAATAGAAGGTAATGCTGGATGAATTTTCATGTTAAATCCATTATCCTTGAAAAAGTTGAATATCTCCTCCTTACGTGTGATAGAATAATTAGTAAATGTACTAATAAAACTTACACGTAGACCATGCTTTCTTGCTATTTCATACCCCTTTAATGTCTTCTCATAATAACCTGGTCCTCTCTGAATATCATTTAAATCCTTTGGACCATCAAGACTACTGCCTACGGGAATCTCATATTGTTTAAATAATTCTGCAATATCATCATCCATCAGCCATAAGTTAGTCTGTATTGCAAATGCTGGATATAAGAAATCTAGTTCTGTAGCTATTTTATTTAATGCATGTTTATAGAAATCATAACCTGCTAGTAAGGGTTCACCTCCATGGAAGGTGAATGTAACAGGTTCTTTCTTAAAATCTTTTAACCATTCAACAGTATCATCAATAGTTTTATCTGACATGACTAGTGATGTTGTTTCAGAACTCCAGCAGTAGCTACAATTTGCTGGACATCCCATTGTTGGTATTATCATTACATGCATGTGTTCACTCTCCTAAATAATATTACCACGTTTATTCTTCTAGGTAATAATATTCTCCTTTTTCTTTCTGTTCACGATCTAGGTAGCTGTCCGTCTTGTTTACTCTTGGTCTGTTAGTTTCTTTATCACGTCTGAATGTTATTTCTACATCTGATAGGAATTTATTCATTGCATCACGTAGGTTTATCGGAGCTGTTGCATGACCCTTACTACTTGGTTCTCCATAAAATACCATTGCTCTGTCTGATATATAATCTATGAATACTATATCGTGGTCTATGATTATTGCTGATGTATCATCTCTTAGTACTATGTGTTTTATTGCTTTTGCTACTTTTAATCTTTGTTCCACATCAAGGAATGCTGTTGGTTCGTCTAATAGGTATACGTCTGCATCTTGTGATATTGTTACTGCTGTTGCTAATCTTTGTAGTTCTCCACCGGATAGTTTGCTTACTTGTTTATCTAGTATTTTGTTTAGGTCAAATGGTTTTGCTATGTCTGTGTTAAATACGTTTGTTCCATAGCCTTTTGCATACATGTATAGGAAGTCTTGTACTGTTCCTTCGAAGTCGGAGAGTATGTACTGTGGTTTGTATGCTATTTTTATTTCATCTTCCACTTCTCCAGAATCAGGTTCTACCACTCCTGCTAATATCTTTGCATATGTTGTTTTTCCTATACCGTTTGGTCCGAATGCTGTGATTACTTGGCTTTGGTTTATTTCTCCTTTGTCTACTGTTAATTCGAAGTTGTCGTATTTTTTGTGGAAATCTGTGTAGTTTGTTATTGTTTCTGAATCTATTAGTTCGCTTGGTGGTCTTATTTCAAATTCTATTGGTTGTTTTCTGATTCTTATGTTTTCTTCATTTAAAAATCCGTTGATGTATGCATTGATTCCTACTCTTACTCCTCTTAACTTGGATACTACTCCGTATCCTCCTTCTTCACCGTACATTACATGTACATAATCACTCATAGCATCTAATGTTGCAAGGTCGTGTTCTATTACTAGTACACTTCTATTTTCTTCTGTGAGATCTCTTATAACTTCAACTGAGTTTAATCTTTGTTTTACATCTAACCATGATGTTGGTTCATCAATGTAATAGAAATCTGCATCTCTTAATATTGTTGCTGCTATTGCTATTCTCTGTAGTTCTCCACCGGATAGATTTTTAAGTTCACGGTCTAATGTAGATGATAATTCAAGTTTTTCTATTACATCATCCATTTTATTTCTTTCATCCACTCCTTTTAATAGCTCGGATACTTTACCTTTTACTACTTTTGGTAATTGATCCACCATTTGTGGTTTGTATGCTATTTTAAGATCGTTATTACTTAATTTTTTGAAGTAATTTTGTAGTTGTGATCCTTTAAAATGTTCTATTACATTATCCCAACTATTTTCTTCTTCATAGTTTCCAAAGTTTGGTATTATTTGTCCTGATAGTATGTTTAGTATTGTTGATTTTCCTATACCGTTTGGTCCTAATAATCCTACTACTGAACCCTCTTTTATTGTTGGCATACCAAATAATTCAAAACTATTCTGTCCATATCTGTGAATTGGTTCCTCTGTTAATTCTTCCGGCAGATTTATGATATCTATTGCATTGAAGACACATCTATTAACGCAGATTCCACATCCAGAACACAATTCCTCTGATATTAATGGTTTTTTATCTTCTTCACTAATTACTATGGTATCTTCTTCCATTCTTACTCCTGGACAATAGGAGATACATGCATAGTTACATTTTTTTGGTTGACATTTATCTTTTTCTAATATTGCTATTCGACTCAAGAGTATACTCCCTATTATTGTGTTATATTAATAAAAAAAATATTATGATTATTTTATATCAATGTAAATCATTTATTATTATGAGACTTTATATTCAATGATTTATAGTTATATAGTATTTTTGTCTTTGAATGTATATATAATGCATTAATTTATCATGAAGATAGTAGATTTTTTTATTTTTATTTTAATATTCATTTTTTAATCATTGGGAAAATAATACTTTTTATTAAATATTTAGTAAAAATTAATAATATTAATCATTGATTAACTTAAAAAAGAATTTATTTCAATAATTATAATAATTATCAATTTAATAATTATTAAAAAACTTATTTAATACTTATTATATAGTAATTTATGATTTAAGATTTATCTGGAATGGATTTTATTAAATAAAAGTATTTAATTTATTTTATCATCAATTATCATATTAAAAAAATATTATTGCTATAAGCTTGAATTTATGTCTGGTTAAAGGTGTTTTACTGTTTTTATCTATAATTAAAGTAATATTGTGTATTTTAGATATATGTGTTGAATATTCTTCAAAAAACAAAAATATTCAAAAATAGCTATTAATCTATTTTTCTTTAAAAAACGAATAAATAATTGATTTTATATAGTATATCTAATTAATAATGCTCATATAATAAATTAAAATAATATCATTATTATTAATTAAAAAACAATAGATATAAATACTACAAAAATATATTACAATTTATAGGAGTGATACTATGGAAACATTACCAATAGCACCTATAGGAAGAATATTATCCAATGCAGGTGCACCTCGAGCAACTAAAGATGCTAAAATAGAATTATCAGAAAAGCTTACAGATCTCGGTGAAGAAATAGCTAAAGAAGCTGTTGAAATAGCAAAACATTCTGGTAGAAAAACTGTTAAAGCATCTGATGTTGAATTAGCTGTAAAACTTAAATTCTAAGTTTTTAGCTAAATTACTTAAAATAAAAGTTTGAAATATATAATATTTTTTTTTAAAAAAAATATATTTAAGCTATTTATTTAAGTATCAAAATTTTGTTTTTTTATTTTTTTTAAAATATTTTAACAGAGGATTCATCCTCTCCACCCATTTAAATTCTAATTTTCAAAACTATAAACTTATAGAAAAATTAATTAAATATAATTTCAATTAATAACAGAAATATAAGTAATAAAAAGTATTATCATAAAATTATGATAGTACTGGAGTTATTTCTATGATAAATAAATTTAAAAGATTCATCCAAGATAATAAGAAGGATTTACATTATATTCTAGCTTTAACAATTATCTTACTTATTATTAGTATTCCCAAGCTATATCTTCAATATTCAATTGGTATAGGAAATTGGGACACTTATTTATACTTAGAAAACGGCCGTAATTTTGCAAAAATGGGATGGGGTGATGTGTCTAGTATTGCACCTGTTCTACCAATGATTCTGGCAAAGATATTTCTAATCACACATCATACATTCCAGGAAGCAATATTCAATGTAGATGTAATAGCATACATAATGGGAGTAATCTTCCTATATTTAATACTACGCTTCAAATTTAACGAAAATGTCAGTCTTGTTGGAAGTTTCATATATGCAACATTTACCCTATTATTCTCATGGGTTGCCATTGGTGGAAATGATATTATAGGAGTATCAGGTACCCTTGCAACAATATACCTGATACTAGCAGCACATAAATACAATACTAAAATATACTACATAGCATTACCTATAGCTGCCTATTCATTCCTGACACGATATACTGCTGGTATAATGGCATTTGCAATAGTATTTTATTTAATAATCAATAGAATAAACTTAAAAGAAATACGAGATATAATAATAGGATTTATATTAGGAGTAATAAGTATAAGTTGGTTCTTAAACCAGTTTAATAAGGTGCTTGGAACACCATTTCCATTTTTAGGACAATTTAGTGGAACAGTTTCAAACACTCAAGTTATGGATTCAGGATATCTGCCTGACACATGGTACTATATCACACACATCCCTAACTACTTATCAAGCACAATACCCCTAAGATCCACATTCAATGCAGTAGTTAACCCTATGGGTAACATACCAACAACACTATCATACTTATACATCATACTAATGATATTAGGATTTGTAGTTATATTATACCAAACATATAAAATTATTAAAAACAGTGACAAGAAATACTTTACAACAATAAATATCCTATTACTCATAACAGTAGCAATTCTAAGTATAGCTTGTTTGATAACATTAAGTCAAGTATCATATATTACAACATTTATTCTATTCTTTATAATAATGGGACTAATATGGCTAACATTATATCAGTATAATATTGACACACTAGACTATGACTTGCTAATGATTTCATTATTTGTAATCTACATAGTATTCCAATCCATACTATCCACTAAAAATGATAGATATTTCATAACAGTACTTCCATTTATCGCATACTTCATAGCAAATGCAGTAAATAGTATTTATAATTACGTTGACGATAAGATTACAGCTAAGAATGTTAAGCCAACTACAATATTAACAGCTGCAATAATTGTGCTTCTGGTGATAAACAGTCTGGCATTTGTAAGCAGTATCCCACAAAATAATCATTATAAGGATGTTGAAGATGCATGCTACTGGCTAAATGAGACACATGCACCGTTAAATAATACAACTATCATATATTCTGATAACTGGCCGGGAGCTACATGGTATCTTAACCTGTATATTCAGAGAGGAGTTCCAGATACCAATGTTGAAAATAGCTCATTAGAATTTTCAAAGCAGATACTGGCAAGTAATAGTTCACATAGCCCAGCATCATATTATATTGAGACTAACAAGGTTACTGATGGTACTTATCCAGGATTAACTGCTATTAAGCGTATAGGTGATGTGACAATATATGAAAATAATTATTTATTAGAGAACACTGATAAAAATTTAACAACACAGGAATACAGGGATTACTTGAACAGGACATTAAGTAATTATGATAAAATAGGAGGTGAATAGTGATGAAACACATCCACATAGATACTTTAAAAGATAAGCTATTAGTAATTCTAGCATTATTCATGTTAGTATATACTGGAATTCTAGTTTATTGTCAAAGTGTTATTGGAGTTAGTTACTGGGATATATTCGTATATCTTCAAGATGCATTACTATTTGCTAATATTAATATTGGTAGTCAGCTAAGTGTTCCGCCAGTACTCTCCCTATTAACATCAATACCCTTCAGGTTAGGCTTTATATCCGAAACAAGCATGTTTATTGTTTCAGGTGTTCTGTTTTTCCTCTTAATTATTGGTGTTTATGAATTATTTAATGAAAAATATAGTCCAAAGGTATCCTTTATTGGAAGTATCATTCTTTCAATGTTATCTCTTATAGTTACATGGGCTGTCAGCGGATCTAATGATGCTCCAGCTCTTACCTTCAGTGTATGGGCTATATATTTCACAATACAGGGATTAAATAAGGATTTTAAATACTATTATCTTGCATTTATATTATTTGTATTTGCATTTTTCACCAGATTTACAGAGGGTTTCATACTTCTGGTTATGTTATGTTATCTTGGGCTTAATCATGATAAGTTCCATACCCAGTGCAAAGAGAATAACATATTTAAATTAATAGCTTTCATGATAGTTACACTTGCCGTGATAATGGCAGTTTATCTTATAAGTCAGGGATCTATTCCTTTCCTTAGCCAGTTTGTCGAGGTCTCTAATAGTAATCAGGTTTCTAGTGTTAATGTGGGATATGAACTAAATCCGTTCTATTATCTTCAACATTTACCCGAGATTTTAACTTGCTGGAGTGCTAGTTCACAGTATTCTATGATGTTAACTACTGCTGTTAATAATCCGACATTCCTATCTTATGTAATGTTATTATGTGCCATACTTGGTGTAATATCATTTATATTTGATATAATAAGACGTGATGAAAGTATTGACAGATGGAATTTGAAGTTTGGTATTATTATCATTTTATCAGTTTTTACCATAATTAGTTATATTCATATATCTTATATCTTCACAGAATTACTTTTTATAGGTATAATGTTATTATCTTATAAGTTCTTCCCAAATAACGTAGATAAACTGGACATAGTTATGTTTATATGGATGGGAATTTTCCTTATAATGCATTCATACCATCCAGTAAAAGTAGACCGTTACATTATGCCAACACTCATACCCCTACTATACTTCATGATAAAAGGAATACAAGACACTACAAAAACACTGAAAATAAAAAACAAGAAAACACCATTAATCATACTAACAATAATACTACTAATACTCATACCAATAAATGCAAACTATATATCATCAATGACACATGAAAACCCACACACACATGAAGAAAAACAAGCAGCACAATGGCTACAAAACTATGACGAAAACATAGACAACTATAACATATCCTCAGATAGAGGAGTATCATTCTCATGGTATCTGAAAAAATATACATACTCCACAATACCAAGAGTACTGGAAGCAAATAATGATACATTAGAAAACAAACTAAACACTATACATGCTAAGTACTATATAGATTCAACAAGTAAACTACAATCCATAAAGGGATATCATGTAATATATGATAATAACAAAACAACATACAAGCTAAGAATATATGAAAGAGATTAGATTATCATGTACACTAAAGAAGAAATAATAAAAAAAATAATGAGAATAAGAAAAGAAATAGGACATGACCAGGTAGAACCAGAAATAAAAGAACTACACTACCATAATGATGAATTAACAATAATAACACCAGATAGGCCTGAAAAATCAATAATAATAGGAAAAGGTGGATGGGTAGTGGGAAAACTAAGAGAAGAATTAAAAGTTAAATCAATCCATGTAATATCCTATACTGACATAATACTAAAAGAATATCAACTAGGATTATCAGTAAAACATGTGAAAAAAATACTAGATAACAATATTATTCCGGAAGAATGTTTAGAACCATTTGATAACTTATATGATTTATTGAAACTAAGAGAAAAAACACCATACAATAACACTACACTCAAGGAATATATTGAAGAAAACATTAACAGAAAACCCGTACAAGATGCAAAAATAGTTGTAGCATTATCAGGAGGAGTAGACAGTAGTTTTTCCACCATACTATCAAAGGCATTAGGATTTAATGTACTAGCTGTAACAGTGGATCCCGGTACAATAATACTACCTAACCAATTCAGACGTAACATAAATAACCTAACAACTACGATAGATGTACCGCATGAATATGTTAAAACAGACATGACTCCCATAATACAGGATGCATTAAGTGGTAAAATTCATCCATGTGGCAGATGTTCTAGTCATATAGAAGAAGTAGTGTTAAACAAAGTAAAACAAGAAGAAATACCCATAATGACATATGGTGATTTATTATCCACAGGATCACAATCAATAACAAAAAAAGAGGATATTATCAGAATAAACCTACCTGCATTATTTAGAATGGAAAAAACAGAAATAAAAGATATTGTAACAAAATATTCAGTAAATAAAATAAAAGGGTATGGATGTCCCCTAGTAGTACAGGTTCATAAGAAATATCCGCAATATAGGCCATTTTCAATACAAAGAGTACTACGGGAAACACGTGCAGGTATACTTGAGCCTGGTGAAGCTCTTGATTTAATTAATACTATTTAATTATTTCAAGAACTCCATATCCTATTAAGAATAAACCTAAAATATATGCTACTAATGGTGGATAGATTAATAAGAGAAATCCTACGATAATCAGTATAACATATAAATATAAATTTTTTTTATTATCATCCAAAATAATCATCCCTAATATTTTTTTTAAACATATTATAAAAATATTTATTAATTATCACTATTATTCTTTTAAAAAGTTTTCCATATTTTTAATTGCTTCTTCAACAGCTTCAGGTGCACATCCGCCTCTAACAGTTCTTGATTTAACATTTTTAAGTGGATCAAGTGCTTGTCTTACTAAATCTTCACCTAAATCTATTGGTTCACCTGTAACCTCAACAGATACCTTATTAACATAATCATTATCAATGTCTTTCGTTGTGATATTATCAGCTATAGCCTCTGATACTATTCTACCTACTATTCTATGAGCTGTTCTGAATGGAAGCTCTTTTTCTCTAACCATAACATCAGCTAATTCTGTTGCTGTAGCAAAGTTTGCACCAGCTAATTCCTCTGTCCTATCCTTATTAATTGTTAATGTACTTAACATTCCATGTACAATTCCCAGAATATCATTAGTATTATCAATAGCATTCCATAAGTGCGGAGTTACTTCCTGTAAATCCCTATTATAACTATGAGGAATACCTTTAATCATTGATAGGACTGTCATTAACTCACCATAAGCTATTGTGCTTTTACCACGTGCTAACTCTGCTATATCAGGATTCTTCTTCTGTGGCATTATTGATGATGTTGAAGAATATTGATTTGAACATTCAACCATTCTAAATTCATAACTACTCCATATTACAATTTCATCAGAGATTTTTCCTAGTGTTGTTGATAACATTGCATAGTCAAATATTGCTTCTGCTGCAAAATCTCTGCTGCTTACTCCATCAATACTATTATCCATTACCTGACTAAATCCTAGTAGCTGTGCTGTTCTTTCACGGTTTATTGGAAAGCCTGTTGTGGTTAATGCTGCTGATCCTAATGGACTCATATCTACTCTTTTATATGTATCCATTAATCTTTCACAGTCTCTTCTTAGTTCATTAGCATATGCCATTAGATGATGTCCAAATGTTGTTGGCTGTGCATGTTGAAGGTGGGTATATGCTATAAATAATGTATGAGTGTTTTCTTTTGCCATTTCTACAATAGTTTTTATGAAGGCTTTAATGTTATTTATAGTATTTTCTATTTCATCTTTTAAGGTTAATCTGATATCTGTACATACCTGGTCATTTCTACTTTTTGCTGTGTGCATAAATCCTGCTTCTGGACCAATTTCATTTGTTACATAATCCTCTAATGCCATATGAATATCTTCAAATGATGGGTTAAGATCTAATGCATCTATTCCTTCTTCTTCTAGTTTATCTAATGCTTTTAGTATCTTTTTTCCAGATTCCTCAGGTATGATTTTCTCTTCTATGAGCATTGTTGTATGTGCCCTGTTACATTTAATATCTGCTTCAAATATTCGTTTATCAAATTCTATTGATGATGAAAATGCTGCGGCGTCATCAGTCATTTGTCCATCAAAACGTCCTGCTCTAAGATCCATGTTATCAACTTCCTATAATTATTTAATATAAGGTTATATTATTCCCTTTTGTTATGTATATATTTATAAAATCTAATTATTTTATGTTACGGCGAGTTTACTTATATCTTAAAACTGCATTCATATTCATAGCCGTCAATCTTTTTATTTTCTTTACAGTTAATGAATTCAAAGGTATCCTTATTTGTAAGATACAGGTGTGCTAATGATATTCCTATGTCCACCTTATTAAATTTATCCATGAACTTTCTTCTGATGATATTATTTTTTCGACGATATACATGGTATATGTCATTATCATGAGTGAAGTACCATGGCTGACTGTTTGAAGCTGATGGAGCATACTGTGCTGGTTTTAGTTTTTCATCGTTGATATCTGAAATATCATTTAATGATAATCTGTTAAATTCAGATAATTCTCTGTATGGAGTTGTCCTTACTTTTCCAAATCCTATTAATATAATAAATTTCTGGGAATCTTTCTGGACACTGGATTTTACTTTTCCTAATCCAATCCAACATGAGCCTAAACCAATACTTTGAAGATATAAATCAAGTTGTTGATACATGAATCCACTGTTTTCAAGATAATATTCTTTTTCTTCAGAGAATATTGCTACATAGTAAGGTGCTCTCCAATTAAGTAGTAATGTTACCTGACTATTATCTACTATTTCATAACTAGTCTTGATACCTGGTACGAGTGGTTTTAAATTATCTGCAAAGTTAGTAATAGACTCCATTATATCAGAGCTTATTTTCTCATCGGTAAAATCACGAGATGAACGACGTTTATATATAATATCTGTTAAATCCATGATAATCACGTTAATTATTATTATTTAGTTAATATATTTATGAATATGAATTATTAAAACTTTTATAAAAAGATAAAAATCAACAGATAAATAAAATTGCAATTTGATAATTAAAAATAATATAAAAAGTGGGTGGAGAAAAATTTTTAAATATATGTTTTATGTATTTTTAGATTCGTGTTTCGGATTCGTGTTTCTATAAAATATTATGTAATTCATAATATATATTTATTCATTTTTCCATTGTGTGTATCCACAACGACCACATGCATATCTGTCACCATGGTCTGCCATGAAGATACCATGTGAACATCTTACACATTCAGGATTTTTTCTTATAAGTTTACCATCTTTTACTTCATATAATTCATATTTTTTTGACATTATAATCAATCCTCTTGTTGTAGTATTTATTCTGCATCTTCTGTTTCTTCTGCAGGTTCTTCTTCAGGTTCTTCATTCTTTGCTATTACTGATTTAGTTTCAATTTCATTTAATTTTTCAACGGAATCATAAACTTTAGCTAATCCAACTGCTGTTGTAACTCCGTAACTAGGCTTCATGCTGTCCACCACGAGGAGATCGTTGGATGAGTCTTCTAATGCAACAAGTTTATGTTTTACATCTAATATCTTAGGTGTTCCTTCTGCAGGATATTCACATTCAAATTTAATTTCAGTCCTATTTAATAATGGGTTTTCTTTTCTTTCAATGATTTTAATTTCCATATTATCGTTATTCCTTAATTAATTGTTTATAATATTCAAGAGCCTGATTATAGGCTTCATTAACTTTAACCAAAACAACACCTTCTTTAGGTTGTCCGTAAAGAATCATGGTATCTTTTGGTGCATTTAATATGCAGGGTAGCACTGCTAAATCTTCTTCACCCTCTACTACTATGATAACAGGATTATCACTTGTAGCATGGTTTATTGAATCAATTAATACGTCAATTAATTCATCAGTTATTACACCTGCTGGATTATTAACATGTTTAATGTTATCAGTATGATTTAATTCATTCTGTACAGGATGTCTTTCAATTTTATTATCAACTATACATATCTGCGGCTGTAAATTATTATCCACAAGATTCCTAGTTGTGACATCACCTATACCAATTATAAGTTTATTTTCGGATAATTGTTCTTGTAGTGGATTTTCAATTAAATTGATAGACTTGTGCAATTCACCTAATGGTTTTTTTAATTCTTTTCTTAAAAATTTTGGTAGTTTAAGCACAATTAATCTCCTTATTATTTACTCTCTGACTTTTAATGCATATCTTCCAGGAATATTAATGTTTAATTCCTTTGCAAGATCTGATTCATCAGGATCAATCACTACTATTAATCCAGTCCAATTGTCTGATGTATTTGTACCACATACTGGACAAACTTTGTCGAATGTAACACGTTTACATCTTGGACATGCTCTTTCAGCCATGGTAATTCTCCTTAAATATTAATTTTTGTTATTTTTCATTTTTTCTTCTTCAATCCATTCGAAACGACCAAGTCCTGGTTGTCTCATGGTTAATCCTATTTTACAATCTTTTGTAGAATTACCTTTTAAACTTAATGCTACTATTCTTGCACGAACAAAGTCGGTTTCATCTAAGGATTTATTAGATTCTTTAGCTAGTAAAGCTCCACGTTTTACATCATAGTTTATGTAATCATTAGTAATCTGTGAAACGTGTACTAATCCATCCATTGGACCAATTCTTACAAAAGCACCGAATTCGATTATTTCAATAACTTCTCCATCAATTACTTCATGTAACATTGGTTTATAGAATAATGCATCAAATTTTATATGATAAAATGCTGACCCATCACCAATTACAACTTTTCCTTGATTATGTTCAAGTACGTCTGTGACCATTATTAATATACCTAATTTTTTATCTAGTTTACCTACATATTTTCTATTAAGTATTTTAGCAGCCACTTCTTCTAGTGGTTGATCAAACATGTTAGGTGGTACTCTTACTGTATCTTCAATAGTTGCTATTTCGTACATTTAATACCCTCATTTTGGCTTATTTTTTCTTATTTAATTCTATAATATATTTAAACTTATTTTAGTTATCATCGGTAGAGTTTCGTTTTATATAACCATCTACTTCTAGAAATCTGTGTTGTCTTAGATATATAACAGTTATTCCTCTTTTTCTTGCTCTTTTACGAAGAATTCTATCATTTGTACATAGAACATCATTATCTGTACAGTAATCTAGTAATAGATTATCTACATGATCTGTTTTCTTTATATATACATTTTTGAAAGGTTCGTTACATGCAATCTTGTATGCAACTGATGCTGCTATCTTATCCTTTCCTTTAGATTTCTTTTTGAGTTTGGCCAATTCATCTATGACAAGTGATGGTACAATTAAATCATAATATGATGGTAGTAGATTCTTCAAATCAGTGACTACATCAACATCTAATTGAATCATCATCATCAAAAATTTGTATCAACAACTGCTCTATTTTGTGATGATACCATAACCAATAAGCCTCCATCTAGCTCCTACACGACGACTTAATGCTACGCGCTGTCCTTCCTCTGCACATACTGGTAGTTTTAGATTAACGTCAACAATATCTCCTCTTGCACTTGTAACAAGTCCGACAGTTGTGGTTGTACCAATATTTATCATTAAGTTTTCAGAGGAATGTATAGGTTCTACCTTTGTTTCATCCTTAGTACCTACTACACGATCAAGTAAATGAGTTTTCATTGTAAATCCTTGAATCGTTGGTGGTAGTGTTCCAGGTTTTCCAGCTATGGAACCTGATAATGAATCTGCTTTGGTTAATGCTGGATCTAATAGTAAAGCTACACCAATTAAACCTCCAGGACCTACTTCATCAACAAAGTTATCTGCTGCTTCTAGTCCTGTGATAGTTGATGTTAAACTTCTCCACTCAGATTTTCCTTTGTGCTTTACTTGGATTCCAGGTTTAATCTCAATTTCTTCTCCAACTTTGAGTTTTCCCTGTACTAGTGATCCTCCAATGATTCCACCATTAATTTTCTTTGGGTGTGTACCTGGCTTATTTATATCAAATGATCTTGCTACATATAATTTAGGATTTTTACGTAGTGATCTTCTTGGTGTTTTAATATATTTCTGAATAGTTTCAATTAATATATCAATGTTAGCACCTTGTTGAGCTGATATAGGTATTATAGGTACTCCTTCAGCACATGTTCCTTTTACAAATTCTTTGATTTCATAGTAGTTTTCTATTGCCTTCTCTTTAGGTACAGTATCAATTTTATTCTGGACAACAATAACATTTTTAACACCAATTACATCTAAAGCCATTAAATGTTCTTTAGTTTGTGGCTGTGGACAATGTTCATTAGCTCCTATTACAAGGATAGCTCCATCCATTATTGCTGCACCTGAAAGCATTGTTGCCATCAAAGTTTCGTGTCCTGGTGAATCTACAAATGATACTTTTCTAAGTACCTCTGTTTTAGAACCGCAGTGTTCACAAGTTTCTTTTGTAGTGTAACATTGAGGTGCTTCACATTCAGTACATTTTCTGAATGTTATATCAGCATAACCTAACCTAATTGAAATACCTCTTTTTGCTTCTTCACTGTGTGTATCAGTCCATATTCCAGATAAGGCCTTGGTTAATGTTGTTTTACCATGATCAACGTGACCTACTAATCCAATATTTATCTCGGATTGTACTTTCATAAGTTACACCTCCATAGTATAGATATTCTATTAATTATGATTAATTAATAGTGTACCTATTCTTCTTGTTCTTCTTCTGGTTCTGCAAAGATTTCAGTTAGTGTTTGTTCTCCTCTTTCTGAAACTTTAACATTGATTTGTGAGATATCATCAGCAATTGTGTTTCCACGTACTGTTTTTCTTCTTCTTAATCCTTTTACTTGTGGTTTAAATCCTGTTCCTTCACTTACAAGACTTTTGAATCTTCTGGTTCCATCTACATCTGCTTTCATTGGGAAACCGTTTTTGTCAGATCCACCAGTAATTCTTAATTTGTAACCTTTTAATCCAAGAACTCCACCGTTGAATTCTTCTCCAATTTTAAGTCCGTTTACAACTTTTGCATCTTTATCATCTAACTCTAATTGGTAGGTTACATCTTCATCTGATACTACTACTTTGTATACCATTCTATGTCTCCTTTTAATTTTTTATGTTTTAGTAAGTTTCTTTTCTAATAATATTTAAATCTACTGCGTCATCTTATTGATTTAGTAGAAATCTTCATACTCATCTTCATCTAAAGTGTCAAGTTCGCTCCAATCAGTTCTTATTATACCCCAGTTAGGGTCTTCAGTATTTTGTTTGATTTCCTTGAGCTCATCTAATGTAAGTATTTCGTCATCCAATAGTTTGTCTCCAAACTCATCTTCTAATGCAAATAGATTTCTTTCAGACATGTCCACGTATAGTACATCGCCTTCTTCAAAGTCTTTTTCAAATACTGCACCACCTATTGCCATTGCAACTTGGGAACCTCTTGAAACTTTTTGAAGACTTTCTCCATTGTCTTCCATACTTTCTACTACACCTACTTCATGACCTTTCTCATTAATGAGTGTTACTCCTCTTTCAATAATACCGGACATAACTTCTATTCCAGCTATAGCAGGTTTACTATGTCTGAATACTAGTTTTGGTATTATTCTTATCTTGGATGGACGTACGATTTCGTTGAGTCTTTGTTTTTTCTGACGTTCTTTAGCCGTCTCTATCCAGTGCATGTAATCTTCTGTTAATTGATAAATTACACTGTCTCTGAATACTATAACTTCCTGATCATTATTCAATTCTTCCTCTGCTGATGGTAGTATGTTAACATTAAATGCTATAACTACACCATACTTCTCATCTTCCTCAGCCATTATTGATGCATTAATTATATCCCTACGGGAAATGTCACCGATTTCTGCTGATTTTATAGGTATGTCCTTTTGATCAAGAATATTAATGAGTGCTTCTAGAGAACCAAGTGTGTCTGCTTTTACTATTATACCAACATCATTTGTTTGTATTCTTATATTATCTACTTCTGATAGTAATTCATCCTCAATACCTAATTTTTCATCATTAACTACTCTTAATGGTGAACCAGATACAACATCATCTACATGCGGTGCAACCACTTTTACTCCAGCTGCCGCTACAATATGATCAGTGTCCTCAAATAAGGTTTTAGATTCTCTTATCTCTTCTAAAGGCTTAGGCTTTAGTAGTGACCTAATCTTTGTTGAGATTACTTTATTATCCTTTGTCAACATCATTATGTGGTCATTCTTATTAAGAACTCCATCATAAAGAATTGTATCTATGGTTAATCCTAATCCTTTCTCTTCCTTTACTTCTAATACTGTTCCAGAAGCAGGTGCTGTTTCCTCTATCTGTAGTTGTTCACTAAGGTATTGGTATGCTAATCCTATAAGCATAGTTAATAATTCAGATAATCCTTCACCAGTTACTGCACTAGTTGGAACTATTGTGATTTGACTAGCAAAATTATTCACTCTGTCAAAACGTTCTGATTCAAATCCTTCCTCATGTAGTATTCCTACTAATTCATAGATTTTCTGGTCTAATTCAAATGCTACTTTCTTATGTTGTTCTTTAATAACTTTACTAAAGGATGTTTTAGGTATAGAATTCCATCCTGGTATCCTATCTATTTTATTAGCAGCTACAACAAAAGGTGTTTTAGATGCCTTTAAAATATTTAAAGCTTCATATGTCTGAGGTTTAAAACCCTCTGTAACATCAACAATAAGTATAGCTAAATCAGCTAATGCTCCTCCACGTTTACGTAGTGTTGTAAAAGCTTCATGACCTGGTGTATCTACGAAAAATAAACCTGGTAATTCATTCTGAATATTCATTTTATCAAGATACTCACCACAAATTGATGAAATGACATCCATTGGAATTTCAGTTGCACCTATATGCTGAGTAATACCACCCGCTTCCTTAAGTGCAATAGTACTACCTCTTATATTATCCAAAAGAGTAGTTTTTCCATGGTCTACATGACCTAAAACAGATACTATAGGTGATCTAGTTTTCATTTCTTTATCTCCCTAAAAAACATATTACTTTACACCTTAAACTAGATTTAAGGCTTATTAACTAAATTATTTAACAGTAGGTTAAATAAGCATTTGTTCTATAATTTAATTAAGTGTTAATACTGACATCTGTTATAATCTATATGAATGTCCCTGAAAAATGTTACTATCCCTTGTAGAACACACTTATTTTTCTATATTTTATGAATTATTGTCCTAATCAATAATGTGTATATATTTTTCTATTATTTTTTTACGCGTAAATTAAAATAAATATTGTTTTGGGTTCTGAAGTATTGATTAATTCCAATGACTTCATAAATATATATCTACATTTTCAATAATAGCAAAAAAGAGCTAATGAAAGAAATAAATTCTTATGGCTCTTCGTAAATTATATCTTCGTCAGGTAATTCGTAATCACAGAATTCTGATTCATCGAAGAATAAATTAATTTCTCTTTGTGCTGATTCCTCTGAATCTGAAGCATGAATTATATTTCTACCTGTGTCAATTCCATAATCTCCACGAATAGTTCCTACATCTGCT
The DNA here is from genome assembly GCA_902782945.1 of uncultured Methanobacteriaceae archaeon. Taxonomy (GTDB): domain Archaea; phylum Methanobacteriota; class Methanobacteria; order Methanobacteriales; family Methanobacteriaceae; genus Methanosphaera; species Methanosphaera massiliense. The sequence continues at coordinate 677 of CACZOU010000102.1, read as the reverse complement.
TCTTTAGGATTTGTTGCACCAACCATTTTTCTGACTAAGCTTATTACGTCATCGCCTTCTAAGACCATAGCAAATACTGGTCCACTAGTGATGTATGAGATTAAATCATTGAAAAATGGTTTATCACTATGTTCACCATAGTGTGTTTTTGCAAGGTCATCTGAAATCATGAGAGTTTTTGCTGCTATTACTTTTAATCCACGTTTTTCAAACCTGGTTAAAATTTCACCTGTTAATCTCCTTTTAACTGCATCAGGTTTTAACATGGTAAATGTTCTTTGTTTCATTGTTTAACCCACTTAACTTTTCTTGGTATTCTGCCAAGTTTACTGTTTTTCTCACATTTGCTGCTGCAGAAGAAAGAAATTGATCCATCTCTACGAACATACATTTTTCCTGTACCTTCTGGTATTTCTTCTCCGCAGAATGAACATGTTCTCATATTTAAACTCCTATTAAATATATAAAAGAATATTCTTCACAATAAAAGTTAATCAAAAAACATCCATACTTATGGAGTTCTGATTTCTTTAGCTTCTCTTATTGTATCTAGTAACATTAAAATGTCGCCTTCTTTGATAGCGCCCATTACGTTTCTAGTGAGTATTCTTCCTTTATCTCTTCCATCAAGTATTCTGCATTTTACTTGCATTACTTCTCCAGTCATTCCTGTTCTT
>CACZOU010000101.1 GCA_902782945.1 uncultured Methanobacteriaceae archaeon | reverse complement strand
TTTTGGTAGGGTATGGATATTGTGTATGTGTAATTTGTTATTGGTCTTGTTCCTTTTGTTGGCGTGTATTCAATGGATGATGCCATTTCTCTTGTTATTTTGTGTTTACCTGTTATTATTAATTGTGTGTCGTTTGTTGTATCTATTTCTGAGATATATTTCCTGTGTACTGCATTGTTTTTTCCTTTGTAGCTATAGTATTCTATTATTGTAGGCTGGTTACTTTGTATCATTATCTGTTGATGGTTGTTTGAGTATAGTTTTGTAGTATTATAAACAGTTAATACTGGTCTTTGACCAGTGTATCTAGGTGTTTTATATGTGTAAACAGTGGAAGTATATCCTTCTAAATTATCTACTGTATAATAGTTTAAAGTATTATCTCTGGTAATATAGAAAGGTTTAGTATACTTAATTCTATTGTTATTTTTTTTAGGGTTTGATCCATCTGTAGTGTAGTATATTGTCACATTATTCCAATTTGACTTAAAGGTTATATTTTGTCTATTATTGACTAAATCTGTGGTAGGAACAACTACAGAAACAGGAGGTGTTATTATTTGTGCGGATTGATATTTTATAGGTGTGGATGTTATTCCTGTTTTAGTAATAACTATTGCTTTAATTTGAGTTTTCACATATATCTTTAATACTTGTCCATTGGTATACACACGGCTATTTTTAGTTGGTGTTGATCCATTACGAGTATAATAGATGGTACCTTCTACATTACTGGACATTGTAATATTAAGCGTATTGTTTCTTATTTCACTAACTTCATGAACTACAACGGTAGGTGCATTATTAGAATTACGTGTAATATTTGAATTACTATTTGTCTTGTTATTATTTGTCTTATTTATTTTAATGTTTTTTGAAGTATTATTATCTTTTTCATAATTTGAAAATGAATTATCTTTGAAATTTTCATCATGAAAATATTTACTATCTTTATTTGAGATTTCTCTAATAGGCATATTACTATTTAAATCCTCATTATCTTCCAAATTAATTTTTTCATAACTTGAAATATCAGAATTACTTTTATCCATATTACTAGAATTTTCTAAATTATCTGCTGATACAGCAGAAATTGTGCATAAAAGTAGTAATAGTATTATGGTTATTTGAAATATTTTTTTTCATTATATTATATAACTCCATAATTGAATTAATAAACTAAATTTAACTAAAAATTAAATTCAATTAAATATTTGTTTGTAATGATATAAAAATTTTTGTGTACCTGTTATTTAGGATAATTATTGGTTTTCTACATCGTATTATTATTATAAAAATTAAATACTATTAAAAAAAGAAGTTGGGGGTTATAAGTTTTATATTTAACAGTTTCACATCTTTTAATTATATTTTTTTAATGTCTAGATTTTCATGGCACATGTCAATGTATCTCTGAATAAATGGGTCTAGTTCTGGTCTTAAATTATTTTCCTTTTCTAATAAACTTAAATCAGAAAAGCTACCTTTAAGGTTTTTATCAGCCCATTTAACTTCTTCTTCTACTCTTCTACCATACCTGTTACCATACATTTTGAATAGGGGGAATTTTGTTAAACCATTACTTCCTGCTTTTAGTAGTACTCCAATGTTGGCTAAGTTATCTGTCCAGGTACCTGTTATTATTTCTATATTAGGGAATCTTATTCTTACGGCAGCAACAATACTGGCATAGTATAGTGAAGCTGGTTGTGGGGTTAAATGATATTCTGTTGCAGGATGTGGATTTAGTGAATAGAATATTATTCTATCAATATCTAATTCTTCTATTAAATCAAATAAATCATTTAAATGTTCTATTTCTTCACCAAGACCTATTATTATTGTTATAGCTTTCTTGTAGCCAAGTTCTCCTGCTTGATTTAACATTTTTTTAATGTCGTCAATAGATTTGCTAGGACATACGTAGTTATGGAATTCAGGATTAGCGGTTTCTATTGCACCAGTTACTCCTACAATTTCATCATCATACTGATCTAATTCATCTGTTATACCAATGTTTAACCATACTGGATTAGCTGTAATATCATAAATTGTCTCACAAATTTCCTTTAATTCACTTGTTGAATATACTCCATATCCTCCTGATAGAAATTCTATATTCCAACCCATACGTTTAGTAAGTTCTGCTTCTGCATATATTCCTTTAACATGGCGTTTTGCTTTTTCTGGATTTTTTATTCTGTCTTTTTGTGAAGACATATAACAGAATTTACAATCTCCTTTTTCGCACCACCATGATAAAAATATAGCTCTTTCAAGACTAATATCTTTTCCATGAATTCTCTCAGTTATTTTGTTGGCTTCTATAAGTAAATCAAATATTTCTTTATTCTTAACTTTTTCAATTATGTCCATGTGAATAAATTCTCCTAATATAACATATCCTTATTTTATTATTTGTTGTTTATTAAGTATAATTAATATTCTATTTTTTTCATTATTTTCTTTGAAATTTTTGTATTTGAGTATACCACAAGGTTTATATACTAAGAGAACAAATATTATATTGTACTGTCAAAGCAGTTATACTAATTCTAGAGTTTTGACAGATAGGTTTATATATTAAGAGATATAAATAAACTATTGTAAGCTAAAGATAGATGCCGTCGTGGCTCAGTAGGTAGAGCGTTCGGCTGTTAACCGATTGGTCACAGGTTCAAGTCCTGTCGACGGCGCTATAATTGGGCCCATAGCTTAGCCAGGTAGAGCGCCCGGCTCATAACCGGGCGGCCATGGGTTCGAACCCCATTGGGCCCATTTAAACTTATAATTTAAGATTTTTTGCTCCGATAGTGTAGTCCGGCCAATCATTTCGGCCTTTCGAGCCGAAGACTCGGGTTCGAATCCCGGTCGGAGCATTTTCTAGA
>CACZOU010000100.1 GCA_902782945.1 uncultured Methanobacteriaceae archaeon | reverse complement strand
ATGTTTATCATTTGGTATATCTACACCTTTAATACGTGCCATTTAATTCACCTCCAATTAACCTTGTCTTTGTTTATGTTTAGGATTTTTCTTACAAACAACCCTAACAGTACCTTTACGTTTAATTATCTTACAATCAGAACATATTTTCTTTACTGATGGTTTTACTTTCATTTTTATCCCTCCTATTATTTACGATAAATGATACGCCCACGTGTTAAGTCATAAGGAGATATTTCCATTGTAACTTTATCCCCTGGTAGAATGCGAATGTAATTCATTCGTATTTTACCAGAAACGTAAGCTTCTATTACATATCCATTTTCAAGTTCTACTTTAAATTTTCCACCAGGAATAATTTCTAGAACCTTACCTTCCATTTCAATCGTATCTTCCTTTGCCATCTTTTCACTCTCCTGTCAATATTTCGTATCCATCTTTGGTTACTACCACTGTATGTTCATAGTGAGCAGATGGACTATGATCTTGAGTTATAATTGTCCAGTCATTATCATCAACATAAATTGATGGACTGCCTAAAGTTAACATTGGTTCAACAGCTATTACCATACCCTCTCTCAAAAGAGGTCCAGTACCAGGTCTACCATAATTTGGAACATCTGGAGATTCATGAACAGTAGTACCAACACCATGTCCACATAATTCTCTAACAACTCCTAGATTATACTTTTTAGCACAAGTTTCTATAGCATAACCAATATCGCCAACTCTATTACCAGGCTTAATCTGTTCAAGACCCACAAATAAAGCTTCTTCAGTTTCTTTCATTAAATCTTCAAGCTCTTTTGAAACTTCTCCTACTTTATAAGTCCAACCAGAATCACCATGATAACCTTTATAGCAAGCTCCTATATCAAGAGTTATGATATCTCCATTCTTTAACTTCCTATCACTAGGAAAGCCATGAACAACTTCGTCATTCAAACTAATACATAAAGTATATGGAAAACCTTCATAACCCTTAAATGAAGGAGTAGCATCATGATCTAAAATAAATGCTTCTGCAAGTTGATTTAATTCATTAGTAGTAATACCTTCTTTAATAAAAGGTTTTAAATACTGATGAGTCATATAAACTATTTTTCCAGCTTGTCTTAAAAGAGCTATTTCTCTTTCACTCCTAATAGTAATCATTAATCCTCCTACTTTCACATTAATTCTTTTTTATTATTTCATCAATTTGCTTACTAATTTCATCAACAGACATGTTACCATCTACATGATATAACACTCCTTGTGATGAATAATGTTCAATAATTTTTTCAGTTTTATTATGATAAGTAGCAAATCTATTTTGAAAAGCTTCTAAATTATCATCACTTCTCTGATAAAGTTTGCCACCACATAAATCACAAACTGTTTCTTCTTTAGGCATTTCTAAAGGATCATTGATATTAAAGACAGCTTGACAATTCTCGCAAACACGTCTACCAGTAATTCTTTTTTCTAATATTTTTTTATCAATATCAATAACAATAACTACTCCAATATCATAACCAATATCCTTTAAGATACTATCATAAGCAAGCGCCTGCTCATAATTTCTAGGAAATCCATCAATAATAAATCCATTCTTACAATCATCCATACTTAATCTATTACGAATCAATTTATAAGTTATTTCATCTTTAACTAAATTACCACTAGCTAAAGTTTCGCGGACATAATTACCAATTTCAGTATTTTCCTTTGAAATATCTCTTAATATATCTCCTGTTGAAATATGAGGAATTTTATATTTTTCTTCTATTATTTCAGCTTGAGTTCCTTTACCTGCAGCAGGCGGAGCTATAAACATAATATTTTTCATTTTATCTTCTACTATATCCCTTTTTATAATTACGAGTAAGTAAACTTCCCTCTAATTGTTTATAAGTTTCAAGAGCAACACCAACAACTATTAATATACCAGTACCACCAATACTTACACTTGTAGGTAAACTTGAAACTGCTGAGAAAATTATAGGTATTCCAGCTATTACAGTTAAGAACACAGCACCTAACACAGTAATTCTAGCAAGAATTGTCGTTAAGTATTTTTCTGTTTCTTTACCAGGTCTAACTCCAGGAATATATCCTCCATTCTCTTGTAAATTTTTAGAAAATTCATCAGGTCTCATTTGAATAAAAGTATAAAAATATGAAAATAAGAAGATTAAAATTGTATAAATAATAAATCCAGTTGGAGTTGTATAACTAATATACTTTTGAACAAATAATGAAAAACCTTCTTTATTTACCACAGCCGCAATTATGCTTGGAATACTTAATAAACTTGATGCAAAAATTACTGGCATAACATTAGCCGAATTTATTTTAATTGGTACATAAGATTGATTTTGTGTAAATGAACGTGAAGATTTATTAGCATATTGAATAGGTATTCTTCTTTCAGACTCTTGGATGAAAATAACACCAACTAATATACCAACATAAATTAGTACAAATAACACAAATTTTAATATACCAAACACTGCCACTTGTGCAGTTGAAAATGTTACTAAACTTTTAAATGCTGTAACAAACATTTCAGGTAAAGTAGCAATAATACCAGCCATAATTAATAAACTGACACCATTACCTAAACCTTTTTCTGTAATTTGATCACCTAGCCATAACAAGAATGCTGTTCCTGCAGTAAGCACCACGGAAATATATAGATAATCAAGCGCACTAGCTGATTTTCCATAGAATGCAAATGAGAACGCATATCCTTCGATGAAAGCAAATACTATACCCATATATCTAGTTATTTGATTTAATTTTTGTCTTCCAGTATGACCCTGCTTAGCAAGATCAGAGAAATATGGAAAAATATCCATTTCCAGAAGTTGCATAATAATAGATGCTGTAATATAAGGCATTACTCCTAATGCAAATATTGAGAATCTTTTAAATGCTCCACCACCCATAGAATTTAGTAATTCTAAAAAACCTAAATTACTTGAAACATTTTCAGTACCTGGAACTCTTATTGAACAACCAATAATAAATATTGCAAGTGCAAAAAATGTAAAATATATTCTATGTCTTAAATCCTTATTACTTGGGGATGTTAATTGCTTCAAGGTCTTGAACATACTAGATCACCTCTGCAGTGCTTCCTGATTCATTAATCTTTTCTAAAGCTGATTTAGAAAATTTGTGAGCTTGTATAGTTAGTTTCTTTTCTAACTTTCCTTCACCTAATACTTTAATACCAGAAAGTTGTTGTTTTACCATTCCTGTTTCTCTTAATAAAGCAGGTGTAACAACAGTACCATCATCAAATACATTTAAATCTGATAAGTTAACAACAGCGTATTCTTTCTTAAACATAGCATTTGAAAATCCTCTTTTTGGAATACGACGATATAATGGTAACTGACCACCTTCAAATACAGGATTTATACTTGCACCACTACGAGCTTTCTGTCCTTTTTGTCCTTTTCCACTTGTTTTTCCTAATCCACTACCAGAGCCACGTCCTACGCGTTTTTTACTATGAGTAGCCCCGATATTTTTCTCTAATTCATGTAACTTCATTATCCTAATATCTCCTCTACTGTTT
>CACZOU010000099.1 GCA_902782945.1 uncultured Methanobacteriaceae archaeon | reverse complement strand
TCATCCATTTCTTTTTCTTTCTCAGCATAGAAATCAGGGTCATGAATAGGACAACATTTAAGTTTTTTATATGGTGAGTATAATTCAGTAATCTCACTTTCATTAACATCCCTAATTTCTTTAAGTCTCCTGAGAATTGTAAGAACAGTACCATCTTCCATAAGTTTACCAAGGAATCCTGGTCTGGTATTCTCTTTTTGCATGATAAGATATACAATTTTCATGATTGTTAAAAGATCAACTCTTTTAATTAATTCATGGTTATTAATGTACTTCCATCCTTTTTCTTCCCAATCTTTAAGATTATCAAAAGTTTTGTAAATATTTTCTTGATATAAATCATCTTTAAAGAAGTCAGCTTCATCATCGTAATATCTCTGACCATTTTCAACTTTTACAAATTCATTACTAGTATCTTCAAAGTATGGTAAGTATTCAAGAATAGCATCAACATTTTCAATATTAGGGAATTTGAATATGTTACCAAATGATTTGTTTAATCCCATTTGTAATGTTTTATAGTCTAATACCTTAATGTGTGATTTTTCATCATTGAATAACCTATGGTCCCATACCACGAGGATGTTACGTATATCTTCTGTTGCTTTACATTTGTATTTTATCTGATTATCAGTAATTCTTTCAATTTCTAGTAGTAAGTAACTTGTACGTGTGAGGTTACGTGCTTTAACAGAGTTCTTCATACGTAGACAAATGTATGGATATTTTAGGATTGGTTTGAATTTTGCATCTAATTCTTCTGGTAAATCGTGGAAGAATATTTGCATTACTGTTGTGTGTTCCATATTATTTTCTTCTACTTGGTAGTAGTATTCAGCTAATTCACGAACACCAGCTTTTTGGAAGGTAATAGTACCTTTTGTTGTTTCAAGAACTTCTAAGGTGTTAAGTAATACATATAATTCGAATAATTTATCATTACTCATTGCTACAAGAATCTCATTAGTAATAGTATTATATAATTCCATTTTACTTGGGAATACAAATAATTCATCATATACTTCATAAACTCTTGCTAAATTGTATATTTTATCAGTATTTTTACATGCATCTTCTAATAAGTTAATGTCAATAATATCAGGAGTTTCAATATCTTTAAATAAATCTTTTTTAAGTATTTTTGACATTTCTTTTTTGTTTTTTAGAAGGTTATCATTGATAATGTTAAGTTTGTCTTCATCAAAGTTTTTATTACTGATTTTATTAACATCATTATTTTTCACATGTTCAAACATGTATTTAATTACACTAAGAATTTCAGAGTATGGTTCTTGTGTTACATCTTTTCCTTCTAATTCTTTTTCTAGTTTGGAAAAGTTTTGTATTAAATCACGTGTTTCAGGTATGTTAAGGTAGTAATTTACTTTAAATCCTGTTAATTCTCTTTCAGAAATTTCAATGATTTTACTCATTATTTCTGCTTCATCTTTGAATATTTTTGTAAATAGGTAATGGTGTAATCTAGTTTCCACGTAATTGAACACGGTTTGTCTATCATAATTAGTCCAGATTTCTTCTAATTCTTCAGCCATTTGTTTTCATTCCATAAATTTTTAATTATTTATCTAATTTCTATAAATACACTTATTATTAATTATCCTGCTTATTATTTATTTTATCTATAGATTTATTATATCGTTAATTACTAGTTATTTTCTGTAATTCATAGAAATTCTGTATAAATATATCTAATATTTATATTAAAATTAATATTTATAATTATTAAGGATATTAAGTTAAAATAGTATATTCACTATTTATTAATGGATTAATTAAAAGTAGACTCCAGTTTTTGTTGTAGTATTGTAAAAAAAGATTTGGGGGTTAGTGATGTTATTGAATATGATAGATTTATTCAGATTATATTTTTCTATTTGAGTAGTGTTTGTGCAATTTTCTGTGCTTCTTCACGTTTAGAATTTATATCTTCAAACATATCTGTTAATAATTCACTAGCACATTGTTTACAGTTACCGCAGACAATTTCTCCAGATAAACATTTGTTTCTTATTTCTTCTAGTTTTTTGTCATCATCAATAAGATGATATACAAGTAATTCATAGATTGAACACTGGTCAGGATGTCCACCAAGTTCTTTCTGTTCTTTTAGACTTTCTCGTCCACCAGTCTTTGCACTTTTAACCTTCTTAGTAGCATCTTTAATAGTATCTGTTAAGTAAATAGCACTTTTAGGTTTACTACTACTCATCTTTTCACCAGTTAATCCAGTCATAAAACGATGGAATGTTGCTGATGGTTCAATAAATCCATATTCCTCATTAAATTTTGATGCTAAATCTCTTGTTAATCGAATATGAGGATCCTGATCTGGTCCTACAGGTACAATAACTGGTTTTGGTCCACCATATTTTTCTAATTGTGGATGTAATATATCTGCAACTTGTAGTAATGGCGTGTAAATATGTGCTACATTAGCACTGTTATCAAATCCATAAATACTACGCATTTGACTGAATGTAACCTTTTTTCCTAATATATATGCAAGGTTTTTAACATCATCATTTTCTGATTGTAAGTATAGATGAAAATTATCTCTTGTAACATCAAGACCTAATGCAATATAGTTTACAATGTATTCATTTAATGCTAAATCTCTTGCTTTTTCTTTATTAATACCTCTGGCAGCATATGCCTCCATATCTGCAATGGAAACATAAATATCTGAGCCTTGTTCTTGGTACCATTTTAGTTGGTCTACAACCATTTTATGTCCTATATGCATACGTCCACTAGGCATCATACCAGTCATAGTTGCAAGTTCTTTATTATTTTTTAAGGCATTAGTTATTTGTTTATAATCACGCTGTCCAAAAATAATACCTCTAGTCATTAGTTTACTAGGATTATCTATATCATCCACAACTTCTGAGAATGGTCTTATACCAAATTGTTCAGTTAACTTTTCATAATCAATAATTGAGGAACCCCATGGGTCTATCATATTCACTTTTAACACACTCCTTTTTTTCATATTTTTATTCATTTAATTAAAACTTTATTTTTTTATGGTCTAGTCCATGATACATTATAGTATGTAATATCATAATCACTATCAACAACAGCAAGTAGTAATTGTTTACGTACACCATGAGTTACACGAACATAACTTGAGAAATCTCTTACCCTGATTGATTCTACCTCTGATAATATTTTTACTAGGGCAGCTGAGTGACCGTCACCTGGTGAATGACCTCTTTCATATATTCTGAAGTCACTTCCATATTTAAAGCCTGTTCTGATAATATATCCACGTATACGAAGATCTTTGTATACAAGATAATGTGGATAATCATTCTGTTTTCGTATAATATCTGTAAGTTTTTCCCTTGTTACAGGGTTCTCATCAGAGTCATATATTTCAATTTTTCCTTTATTTAATAAGAATAATGCTTCAATATATGATAATTCAAGTCCTGATTCAGTTAGATTACCATAAAATCGTTTGTTATATAGATTATGAGCATTTTCATCTTTAACGATTACTTTATCAGTTGTTAGTAATGAGTACATTTAATTTTCACATCCTGTTTTTATTATAATACATTGATTTTTTTAAGATAATCTATACTTTTATAGACATCGTGTAGTGTATTTACTTCGATAACGCATATGTCATCATATTTCTTGTTTTTGAGAATATCAAATATTTTGGGAAAATCAATATCATGACTTCCCAGTGCGTCATGCATATCATATGATCCATCATTATCACTTAGATGTATATGATGAATATTATCTGATTGAAGCATTTCCTCCTCTGTAAATCCATTGTTATGTCCATGACCGACATCCATTGTTATACCGGAATGTAGCTTACTATCAACATCATCAAATAATGCTTCAATATTAGTGTATAATGCTCTTTCAATAAGAGGCATGTTTTCAACACACATCATTACACCATAATCCTCTGCTGCTTTTTGACACTTGATTAATGATTCTATATTATATTTTAATATCTTCTCAGGATATTTTAGAGCCATCACGGGAATGGAACCTGGATGTACTACAACTCTATCTGCCCCCCACTTATTTGCTGTTTTAAATGAGTCAATCATTAGTTCAACGGAAATATTTCTAATCTTATATATATGAGATGATATATTAACATCAGACATGGGAGCATGAATACTTAATCCAATATCATATGAATTTAAATCATCACTAGTAACAGAGTTATAAGGATATTCATTTATAATTTCAAGATAATCTAATTTCTGCTCAGTAACAAAATTTAATACATTTTCAATCTTAGCAGGATATAATCCTAAAGTAGATACACTTATCTTCATATTTAACTCTCCTATTAGTATAAATCCTCATTACGTAGTCTAGCATATATTGGTTCATCTTTCTTCATAGCATTAATAATAATTTCAGCCATTTCAATATCCTTTTTAAGACGAATATTTGCCTTTTTACCAACAGTAGCTGTGAACAGATACTCATCTTCAACAATTATATCGAAGCTATCTCCAATATCCTCCTTTTTAAAGTTGAGAGATAAATAATTACCAGACACATTAACATTAATTGGTATTTTACTATCAATATCTTTTAACTCTAATTCTTCAACATCAATACTGATACCAGCACGCTCTTCTATTTGAGCAATTGTTCTACCATTTTTACCAATTACTGCACCAGTATGGTCGGGGTCAACTTCTAGTAATGCACGTTTATCAGATATAAGTGATACTTCCATAATAGCATTAGGTGATACTCTGTTAACTTCTTTTCTAATAGCTCTTTCAACAATTTTACTAACAGGACTTTTTTCTTCTTCCTCTACATCTTTATCATTATAAGCCTTGTTAATATCCATTACAATGGTCTGTTCACCATATGTGTAGATTTCATAGAATAACTCCTCAGTTTCAAAGTCTTTGATTTCAATTACCGGCCTTGAAAGATCAGCTTCTATCATACCAGTTGGTACTTTGACTGTTAGTTCTATGGAGTATACTGTTTCTACCTGTCCGTCTTCAATGTATACTACTGTATCTATAACTGAAGGTATTACTCCAAGTTCAAGTCGTCCTATAAATCTTTGCACAGCATCTATTGCTCTTGTAGCATGAACTACTCCTATCATTCCCACTCCAGCTAATCTCATATCAGAGTATATTTCAAAGTCTCTTGTTTTACGTACTTCATCAAATATTGTGAAGTCAGGTCTGACAAGTAATAGGATGTCTGCAGTATTTTCCATATCACCTTCTAGTGGTGCATACTGGGTTATGTTATCATCAAGATTCATGTCTCTTGGTGATTCCATGGTTTTAACTATCTGTTCCATGTCATAGTAGTAGTACTCTGCTAATGCCTGTGCAAATGTAGATTTACCAGCTCCAGGTGAACCTGCTACTAGTATTCCCTTTGCATCATTAGATAATCTTTCTAGTAATTTATCTGTGATGTTGTAATCCTCAAGGTCTAATTGATTCACTGGTTTGATTGCAGTTATTTCTAGTCCATCAGAGAATGGTGGTCTAGCTATTGTTATTCTTAAATCACCAAATTGTACTACTGTTGCTCCTTTCTTATCTATTTCAATAAAACTATCATGTCTAATCTTTGATTGTTCTATGATTTCTTTAGATATTCTATTCATGTCACGGTATCTTAAGGGAACATAGTCTAGTTCAACTAATTCCACATGTCCAGGTGTACCTTTCTTTGCTATTGGTGTGGTATTTTCCTTTAGATGAACTGAGGATATATCATCAGAGAAATATTTTTCTAGTTCTGTTATTTTTGTTGGGACATGTTCTGGCTCTTTTTTATAGAAGTATGTTTCAACACCCTGTGCTTCTGCTACTTCTTTTTGTAGTTTATCACTTGTTAGTAGTATTGCATGATACTTTCTTGCAATATCTCTTATCATTGCATCGATTTCTCCACCACTAGCAATTGATATCTCATCTAGTTTTGGTCTTCTTCCAACATAGCTTAGTGTTATTATTCCCTCTTCGCTGAGCTGTCTTAACTTTTTTAGTTCATCTAAACCTTGATATCCTATTTCTTTTCCTTTATTTGCATGATTTTCTATTTCTGATGGTACAGCCTCGGGTATAAGTACTTCTGCACCTTCGTATTCTTCCTGTACTATTCTACTTACTTGTTGGTCTATTACTATACTAGTATCTGGTACTAATTTTGTCAAGAATACTCATCCTCCTAGTTGTTGTATACATTGTCTGGGTCGAATACTTTGTCCTCTTTTTCGGTTATAGTTTCGCCATCATCTGATAATTTATTGTAAAAGCAGGAGTAGTGTCCTGTATGACAAGCTCCACCAATTTGTTCTACTTTTAGAAGAATAGCATCTTTGTCACAATCAAGGTATATCTCTTTTACTTGTTGTATGTGTCCTGATTCTTCCCCTTTAAACCAGATTTTGTTTCTACTTGTACTATAATAATGTGCTTTTTTTGTTTGCACGGTTTTATTATAAGCTTCTTCATCCATATATGCTGCCATTAGTATTTCTCCAGTTTTATAGTCCTGTGCTATTCCTATTGCCAGCTTTTTTCCATTGATTGTATGCCTAAAGTTAGGTTTTATCATTGGTGTTACTCCTTATTCCTGTATTTTTGTGATTAATTCATCTTGTGGTATTGTTACTTGATCTCCACTAGCCATATCTTTGAGTGTCACTGTATTATCTTCAACTTCTTTTTGTCCAATCATGATTACTTTGTTGAATTTATGAGTGTTTGCATAGGACAGATTCTTTTTAAGTTTTTTACCTTTAAGATCTATATCAACTATAATATTTTCTCTTCTAAGCTGCTGTGCAATTAATATAGCCTCGTTTTTAAACTCTTTTTTCACAGGTATAACAAGTACTCTTGGTGAATCATTTTCAGGCAGTTGAATATTCTGTCTCTTGTATGCTTCCATAATCCTGTCAAATCCAAATGCAAAACCAGTAGATTCAACTTCCTCAGCATCAAACAATCCCATTAGGTTGTATGTTCCTCCACCGGTTATCTGTTTTTCTGCTCCAAGATCAGGTACATAAATTTCAAATACTAATCCTGTATAATAGTCAAGACCTCTTGCAATAGATAAATTAACAGTATAATCATTAAATCCAAATACTTCTAATGTTTCAAGTATATTATTAAGTTCCTCTGCAGCCTCATAACTTTCAGGTATATTTTTTAGTGTTGATTTAAATGCTTCTAAATCTTCACGACTGCCTTTAACATTAATTAAGTCATTGATTATTGTTTTATATTCCTCAGTTACATTATTGTCTGTTAATAGTTTGTCCAGTAATTCATAGTCTTGCTTATCAATACTTGCAATTATCTGTGTCTGTATCTCTGATGGTATGTTTATTTTTGATAAAACTCCTTTTATAATGCCTAAATGTCCTATTGCTATTTCATAGTTTTGTATATTTATTTTACTTAATGCATCATTTGCCATTGCTATGATTTCTGCCTCATTGTATATTGGAGTTCCACCAATTACTTCTATACCAAACTGCCAGAATTGTCTGTATCTTCCAGCTTGTGGTCGTTCATATCTAAAGCAACTACCAAAATAGTACATTTTAAGTGGTTTTGCTTCTCTTTGGAGGTTATTATTATATAATCTAGCTACACTTGCAGTTATTTCTGGTCTTAATGCTAAATCTCTTCCACCCTTATCTTGGAAGTGGTAAAGCTCATCTTTTATCCCTTCACCAGATCTTGTTGTGAATAATTCTAAATCCTCAAATATTGGTGTTTTTATTTCTTTGAATCCATAACTTTCAACTACACTACGTATAGTATTTTCAACATATTTACGTTCTTCCATTTCATCGAATAAGAAGTCTCGTGTTCCTCTTGGTTTTTTAAAATCCATAATTTATTACTCCAAATCAATAATAACAATTGCTATTATTTCCCATAAAAATTATTATTACATGTTTATCTACACTAGAATACTTACACATGAAAAAATTATTTTACTATCTTTTATTCTTTTTGCATGGATAAATAAACTAATATAATTAGTGTTGCAATATTATCCTTTCAAGTATTAACCATTAGATAAAATGATAGTAATATTACCAGTGATTAATCCCTTTGAAACTATATTATTACAAAACAATCCAGAATAACAGAACATCCACTTATATAACCATAACATTAAATAGTAGATTATATGATTATTTAAACAGAGATTAAATTATTCTATAATTTAATATATAGATATAAATTTTATACTATAAGAATTTTAACAATAGATTATAGATTTAGGAGATTAATCATGATAACTGGAAAAACTCTGATAACTGGAGTAATAGGCCATCCTATAGAACATAGTTTTTCACCGCCAATGCATAATAATGCATATAAATTAATGAATATGGATTATAAATACGTACCATTCCATGTTCAACCAGAAAATATAGAACATGTGATAATAGCTGCTAAAACATTGAACATACAAGGACTGAATGTAACAATACCGTATAAAACAGAAATAATACCCTATCTTGACCAAATAGATGAAACCGCACGAAAAATCAATGCTGTAAATACTATAAGCTTTAAAGACGGCATAGCAAAAGGATATAATACTGACGGAATGGGTGCTGTAAAATCAATAAAAGAATACACATCCCTAAAAGATAAAAATGTACTAGTAATAGGTGCTGGTGGAGCATCTAAAGCAATAACATTCACACTTATTAATGAGGATATAAACACACTTACAATTGCAAACAGAAGTAAAGATAATGCTAGTAAATTAATATCAAATCTCAGAAATCAGACTAACTTCATGAACATATCATACCAGGATATTAAAGATACAAATGAAATAATTTCAGAAATGGATATAATAATCAACACTACACCAATAGGAATGTATCCAAATCATAACGTAGAACCACCTATAGAAGTAAATAACATAGTTGCAGAACAAACAGTAATGGACATAATATACAATCCACTAGAAACAGAATTATTAAAACAGGCAAAATTACGCGGAGCACAAACAATACCAGGAACAAAAATGCTGATAAATCAAGGTATAACAGCATTTGAAATATTCACTGGCAAAACACCATCATATGAATCATTCGAAGAACCATTACTAGCCAGTCTTAAAAAACAACAATAATCTTAAAAAAAGGTTGTCTGAACATCCTTTCTATTCTCTTTTTTATAAGCTTTTATAATATCATCCATATCATATAATAATCCATACTTATCACATTCTTCCTTAAATACAGACCATAATTCTCTCTCATTAGAACTAGCATATCTATAATTATAATTATCTAATTGTTCATACTTACTTCTTAGACCAGGAAATGATTCATCTAACTTCTCATAATAGTATTTCTTCTGATTACTTCTAAGTGATACGGCCATCATAGTATAGATAAATCTTGCACCATTTTCATAAGATAATTTCACCATGTCACGTATGCTACTAACACTATCAGTAATAAAAGGTAAAACTGGTAACATCATAACACCTGCAAAAATACCAACATCACTTAATTTATGAACAACATTAAATCTGCTGCTTGGAGAACAAACATTCGGTTCAATAATTTTAGAAAGATTATCATATGGTGTAGTAATAGATATTTTTATAATAACATCATTTATTTCATTAATTTTCTCTAACAAGTCAATATCACGGAGAATAAGATTACTTTTTGTATCAATAGAAACACCATAACCATACCTTAATAATAACTTTAAAGCTCCTCTTGTAATCAGGTACTTCTTCTCCATGGGATTATAGGTATCACTCATAGCACCAATA
Source organism: uncultured Methanobacteriaceae archaeon (assembly GCA_902782945.1). Classification (GTDB taxonomy): domain Archaea; phylum Methanobacteriota; class Methanobacteria; order Methanobacteriales; family Methanobacteriaceae; genus Methanosphaera; species Methanosphaera massiliense. The sequence goes on along the minus strand of CACZOU010000099.1, from coordinate 11,731 downwards.
CCAACAACACCCCTACTTCTTTTACTTTTTAATTCCTTTCTTAGTAGTTCTAAAACATTTTTCTTAGACTTAACCACATCAAAGTTATTCACATGATATACATCATATCTACTATCACAGTAAATACATCCATGAGGACATCCACGATACAGGTTCATATTATAATCAGCACCATACCATCCGTCAGGATTCTGATTTCTTGATAAAATAGTTTTAGCATCTAAAAATTCCATGAATAAACAAATCCCTTACTTTGTTAGATTCTAATAATATTATATTATCTGAATCATAAAATTTTTATTATGAAAATACCAGTAACAGATAATCATATACATGTAAATCCAGTAGGAGAACTAGGACCTATAAAGACTGCAAATACTTTCTACAGATCTGGTGGAACAACAATGATTATACCAAATCTGCCTGCATGGAATCTATTACCAAATGACCCTATGAATCATGAAAAAGCAATGCAAATAACAATAGATGCAGTAAAACATATAAATGATGAAACGCCAGTTAAGGCATATGCAGTACTAGGAATTCATCCAATAGCCTTTGATAAGATGATTGAACAGGGAATGTCCATAGATAAAGCTAGAGAAGTAATGTATAAAAATTTGGAATTAGCACAGAATCTTGTCTTGGAAGGTAAAGCTGTAGCAATAGGAGAAGTAGGACGTCCACATTATAATGTAGATGATAATATTTGGCAGGTACATACTCAGATAATGAAGTATGCAATAGATTTAGCTAGTGATATTGATTGTCCTGTACAATTACACATGGAAGAAGCAGATAATAATACTTATCATGAATTACATAATCTCTTAAAAGATACTAATTTAAAAGAATACAAGTTAATTAAGCATTATGCAGGTAGTGAAGTATTACCCCAGGAAACCTATGGAATAACATCATCAGTAAATTCTAGTAAAATCTTAATAAAAGAAGCATTGTCTAAAACACATGAACATAATATTAAACCTAAATTTCTCATGGAAACAGATTACATGGATAACCCATTATATCCTGGAAGAGTATTAGGTCCGAGAACAGTTCCTAGAAGAACTAATAGTTATATATCCAAGGGGATAATGACAGAGGAAGATGCATATATTATTCATAAAGATAATATTGAGAAGATTTATTCAATAAGCCTGGAATAAAAAAAGAAGTGGTTGAAGAATAAGACTATTCTGATTTATTTAATACTTCTTCGATTGTTTCTTTAAGTACATTTAATGTTTCAGAGTTATCAATATGTCTTCTATAGTTTTCCCTGATATTTTTCTTATATTCTGGTACATTATCTAGAAAGTTATCTAAAATCCTTTGATTAATGGTATCATGGTGTTCTCCATATCCTAGTTTTTGGATGTATATTGCATTGAGTATTTGTTCAAATTGTTTTTTTACAGGTATACTAAGTATAGGCTTTCCTAGTTGTAATGCTTCTGTTATAAAGGAGAATCCTCCATTAGTTATTACACAATGTGCATCTTTAAAGTCATTATATAATTGTTCTTCATTAAATGCTCTATACAATATGTTATTGTCACGTTCATCCTTATGGAATCCATACACTATAAATTGTTTTTCAGGATTATTTTTTAGTAGCCTTATTAACTTCTTGTTAGAGTCACTTGTCTGATATACTAGAATATGGTCTCCATTTCTTGGTTTTAATTTATAGATTTCATCTCTTATTATAGGGTCAACATATCTAGTATTTTCCTCATCTTTTAGTGGCGGGAAGAAGTATGAATAGATTAATGTTTTATCAGCTCCCTGAATGAATGCATGCACTACAGCTTCAGAAAATAATCTGTCTTTACTATATTTTCTTGGTGAATCATATTCTGCTTCTGTTAGTACGTGCATATTGTCTATACTTATTAATGGGACATGAATTATATGTGATAAGAGGTTCGCATAGAATTCAAAGTCAGATATTATTAAATCAGGTTTAAATTTCTTTGCTAATTTATACATTTTATTCATGTTATTTTTAAGATCACTTGGAACATCCTTCATATTGTAGACAAATGTTTTCTTATTACGTACACTATTATTCTCGTATACTGTGTTAAATCCTGTTATTTCATATATGTTGTCAAATTTTGAGTTTAGATATTGATATGCTCTGTCACTTGCAAATACTATTAAATCATATCCCTGGTCTATGAGATATTTTATTACTACTCCGCTGCGTATTGCATGACCTAGTCCTTCTCCACACAATGAGTAAAATATCCTTTTTTTCTTCTGGGATTTTGAGTGTTCAAAACTATAATCTAACTCGTCTAGTGTTACTTTTTTTCCTACCATTTGTTTCGCCGTACTTTTTGCATATTTTATTGTAATATTTTTTAGTCCTTCTTCTTCAAGTCTTCTTGTGGAGATAAGTAATTTTGGCTTGTCTAATACTTTGAATCTACTAATTTTTCCTATTCTTTCTATGTAGTCTGTGTCTTCTCCAAAGTCAAGAGTTTCATCAAATCCGTTTACTTTTTCGTGTAGTGATTTGTATGTTAATATACCATAGCATCCTGCTCCATGTGGTTTTATGTGGGATATTTGTTTTGTCATATAGTTTGCTATTTCATGTGTTATCTCATTTATAAATCCTTTTTCTAATGGTACTATCTGTGTTATTGCTATTCCTAGGTTGCGTTCTTCAAATTCTTTTATCGCTAGGTTTAAGTAGTCATTTGTTAATACTGAGTCTGAATCTAAAAATAATAGTAATTCTCCTTTTGCTACTTTTGCACCATTGTTTCTTCCTATTCCAGGTAATCCACCAGGTACTATTTTACAGTTGTATGATTCTGCTATTTCTTTTGTTTTATCTGTTGAATTTGCATCAGCTATTATTACTTCAAAGTCTTCTTTAAAGTTTTGTCGTTTTATACTTTCTAATAGGTTTGGAAGGTATTCTTCTTCGTTGTATGTTGGTATTATTATGCTGAGTTTCATCGAATCACAATCACTATTTAACTGTCCGTATTCATGATTTGTTAAATCATAATTATAATTATTTATTTGTTTTTTAAGTTTAAAATAAATATTCTTGTTTTATTTCCATTATTTTTTCTCAGGAATTTAACAAAGTTTATATAACATGGTTAATTAAATTAATAATAGTGAAAATTAACAATGTTAATTTATTTCACTAAAATGGAATAAAAACAAAAAGGAAGTGAAAACATGACAAAAGTATTACAAGAAGTATTAGAAGCAAATAAAAAATATGCAGCAGAATTTGGAGAAAAAAGCAAACTACCAATACCACCAGGAAGAAAATTTTCAATAGTAACCTGCATGGATGCAAGATTAGACCCAGCAAAATTTGCAGGACTAGAAGAAGGAGATGCACACGTAATAAGAAATGCAGGAGGAAGAGTAACAGAAGACATAATCAGATCATTAATAATATCACACAAACTTCTAGGAACCCAGGAATGGTTTATAATACACCACACAGACTGTGGAATGTTAACATTTACTAACGATGAAATATATGATTTACTATCTGAAAGTTTAGAATCCGCAGCAATTGGAGAAGATGGATGGTACAATCCAGTAAAAGAAGGAGGATCAGAAGCAGGACAATATATAAACTTCTTACCAATAAAAGATTTAGCAAAAAGTGTAGTTGACGATGTAAGAACAGTCAGAAACCATCCACTAGTACCAGCAAATATACCAATACATGGATATATTTATGAAGTAGAAACAGGAAAATTAGTAGAAGTAAAAGAAGCAACAGAAATCGGAAAGCAAAAGAATAAAGAACAAGACCTTTGAATAAAAGATGAATATAAAAAAAATATAGCCCTCAACCTGTTCTTTTTTCAAAAAATAAAATCATCACCATAATTAATCAAATACTTTTTTTTATAATAAAATTAGCATAAAAACTCTAATAAAAATAGCATATTTAATCATTACTCTTTTTCAAGTAAATTGTAGTTTAAAGTTAAAAAAAATAAATAAAAAAAGAAGGGTTATACGAACACATTTACCATACTCTTCTTCTGTCTACAAATTCTTTTTGTTTTGCGTTATTCCATCCAGCAGTATTCTGTAAATAACCTGTAATTTTGTCAAGTGTTCTGAGTTCATCAGTACAACCACATCTTACACATTTATCTTGAATACCTTTCATGGATAATCCACAACGATCACATATAGTGAGAGCGGAGGAATAAGTGTAATAGCGAGCTTCTGTGTTACAGATTTTATCTGTAAAGCTTCTTAAAGAATCCCAGTCTGTATAACTTTCTCCAATCCAACAGTTAAGTATAGCACCACCAGCCATTAAAGGATGAGTAGTTGATTCCCATTTAATTTTATCAACAAGACTTTGGTTAGTATTTACAGGATAATGACAACTGTTACTATAGTAGTAGTTACCTTCTTCACCATTACTGTATGCTTTATCTCCATATAATTTATGGTCATACTGGGCAAATCGTCCACATGCACTTTCTGCTGGACTTCCAATAATACTATATCTTATCTTATTGTTTTCTTCTTCACTATACTCGTCTTTACGATTATTCATAAATTCAAGTACTTTTGTGGCGAATTTTTGTCCCTCTGGTGTTTCTATTCCTTTGTTTAACATATTATGACAAAGGTCATCCATACCAACAACTCCGAAACTGTCTGTGGAATTGTTAATTTCATAGTATTGACGTCCTTCATGGTCATATTGATTAAGGAAGGGGAACATGTTAAATGAGAATAATTTTTCTGCCTGATTTCTACGGAATGCTAAGTATTCTCTTACTAAATCCATTCTTTCTCCAAGAATTTCAAAGAATAAATCTTCATTTTGTTGACAATCTAATCCTATACGTGGTAAGTTAATACTTGCATAAGATAGGTTTCCTGCACGGAAACAATCTGTTAACGGATCACCTGTCCAGTTACTTGGAAGACTAGTACGGCATCCCATTACAGATATATATTCAGGACTTGTTTTTCCTGTTAGATTTAAGAAATAATTATTTCCATGTTTTGCACTTACTTTGTGTGCAAGTTCCATTTCTTCTGAGAATTCTGGTTTAAAACTTTCCTCGGTTAGTGTATAGATTGTGTTTGGGAATAGGAATGGATGTCCATGACCGTCACCTCTATACATTTCTTCAGTGAAAGCTTTTAATATTTGACGGCTTTCATCGTAGTAGTCTCCATAGGTTCCTACTACTTTTCCACCTTGAGCATATGCTGGTTCATCACGTAGAAATTCAGGCATTCCAATATCCATTTGTACTGATGAGAATACTGTTTGACCTCCACGTGAGGAGTATAATACTCCCATATTGTATATATAGGATTGCACTGCTTTTTTTATTTCTGGATATGATAAACCTTCAGCAAATGGAGCACAGAATGTATTGAATGATGGTATACCTTGCCCTCCACTTAAATTACTTTGACCTGCATGCATTGCTTCACTTAATTGGTGCATGAAGCTGTGAAGTCTTGTTGCTGGTTTTGCATATACTCCTCTACCTGTTAATCCTGCTGGAGATAAACCCATTTGTGCGGTAAATCTAGCATCGTGTTGCATACAGTTTATACTACGATGAGGTAGGCTGTTTAAATCATGGTAATGAACTTTACAGTCTGTATGTAATCTTCTTAGATGTTCAGGTAGCATTTCTAATGCATACTGTTCTAGTATATCATTAGCTAAGTGAAAACTGACTTCTTCCGGGTTTTTTACGAGATTTGCATTTTCTCGATTGGTTTCGTAGATGTGTCCTGTAATTTGAGTATTACTTATTTCCATTTGTTTTTTTACCCCTTGAATTTTTTTATTTATTTTTTTATCATTTTCATTTAGCCATTTAATTATTATATTTTCATCATTTAAATTTGTTTTTTTAATATATTTTTTGTAATAGTTATGATTATTTATGGATTATAATATTGATTTAAAAGTGAATATTTTCCTTATTATAGTTTAATATCATTTTTTTAGGAATATACTAAGTTTAATCACTTATTTTCTAGTGTTATATTATGAAAAATCCTTTTTAAGAAAATTTATAAAGTTATAAGTTTATATACTATTATATGAGTGAATATAGTAAGTTAGATAAGTATGTAATAATTATTGCATTTATAAGTTCTTTCTCATTTGCATTTATTTCTAATGCAGTTTCAATTGCTCTTCCAGCTATTGCTTTGGAATTCCATATGAGTAATATAATGCAAAATTGGATTGTAACTATATTTTTATTAGTTTTAGCAGCCGCATCTGTACCTTTTGGTAAAATCTGCGGTAAATATGGGTTAAGAAGAACGTATCTCTGGGGAATATTTATTTATATATTCTCTGCTTTAATGTCTGGTTTATCACCAAATGAGACAATACTATTTATTGCTAGAATTATACAGGGTATAGGTACAGCAATATTATCAGTTAATGTAATGGCATTAATAACCGCACAGGTCAGTCCTAAAAAAAGAGGTCAGGCTATTGGAATTAATGTTACAGGTGTATATATAGGTTTAACCTTAGCTCCTACAATTAGTGGTATTATTTCACATAATATTGGATGGAGATGGATATTTTATATAACAATACCATTAATGCTGATTGTTTTATATCTATTATTACGTATTGATAAGGAATGGTTTATTGACGCTGATAAATCATTGGATGTTAAAGGGTCAGCATTATACATGTTTGGTATTATATTATTGTTATATGGATTTACAATCTTGTATGATATAACTGGAATCTTAATAACTATAGCAGCATTAATTATCTTGGTTCTATTTACAAGATATGAGTTAAGAATTAGTAATCCTGTTTATGATATTAAGTTATTTAAGAATTCTAAATTCATATCAGCTAATATTGCATCACTAATAAGTTATTTTGCTACATTTGTAGTTACTTATATCTTAAATTATCACTTCCAATACCTGGAAGGATTAAATGCACAGACAACAGGAATAATATTAATATTCACACCACTACTAATGGCAATATTCTCACCATTTTCAGGAAAATTATCTGATAAAATAGATCCACAAATACTAGCAGCAATAGGAATGGCAATAGTCTCAGTAGCATTATTTGGTCTATGTTTCCTAAACGAAAATACACCGATGTATCTAATTATTATTTCAATGATACTTCAAGGAATAGGATTCGGATTATTCTCATCACCTAATAATAATGTAATAATGGGATCTGTGGATAAAAAAGATATAGGAACAGCCTCAGCTTCCACTGCCACGGTAAGGTCCATTGGACAATCATTTAGTCTGGGATTATTAACACTAGTATTTGCTATAGTTATGGGCAATGTACCTATTGAACCATCAAATTATAATTTACTAGTAACAAGTAGTCAGATTACTATGATTATATCAACTATACTATGTGTATTAGCAGTGATCTTATCATTAATTGGATTAAAATCAGATGATGTATTAAATAGATAAAAAATAGGTTATACTAGAATAATTAATTCTATTCTATACTTTTTTTTGAAAATAGTTCATGGTAAAGAAAACTTGGAAACATCAACGCCTTCTAGTTCTAATAATTTAATTTTATTATTGATTCCACCAGCATATCCTGTTAAACTGCCATTTTTACCAACAACACGGTGACATGGAATAATTATAGATATAGGATTATGTCCGACAGCTCCACCTACTGCTTGACTGCTCATTTTATCTATATTTCTATGTTCTGCTATAATACTAGCTATATTAGCATAGGTTGTTGTTGTACCATAGGGTATTGTTTCTAGTATTTTCCAAACTTCTTGTCTAAAAGGAGTACCTACTGGTTTAAGTGATAATTTACTTATATCAGGATTTTCTTTATTAAAATATGCATCTAACCAGTTTTTGGTCTTTTTAAAAATCTTAAGTCCATCTTCTCTAACTGCATTATCTAATTGTTTGTAGCCATAGTATTTCTGGTTTTCTATCCATAATCCTGTTATGTTTTCACCGTCACTAGCAATAGTTAATCTTCCAACACATGAATCATAGTATGTTACGTAAGTTGTCATACTTATATGATATTTATTGTTATATATAAAAAAAGTTGTGATAAAAAAAAGGGGGTTAAGTGGGTTGTTAAGCGTGCAGACGTGCTTCCATAGTTGGATTATCCAAGTATGTGTAGAAATTCCACGACATAAATGTTACATCAGCTTTTCCCTCAAATGTTTGGAACACATCCCTTATTAATTGTTTATCTGGAGTAGTAGTGTTTAATGTATAAATTGTAAGATCACCATGAACCTGTACATCAGTAACATTATATTGTGTCATATCAACAGGTTCTGTCTGATTTACCACAGTTAAAGTATGATCTGACATGTCACTGCCTCCAACTTCTATTATTATACCGATTAATAATATATATCCTAGAATAATTACCGGCTTAATGAAATATTTAATAGTAATTCTATCATTGGAATAATATGTTATAAGCAGTATGGCAATACCTATAAGAAATGGCTGAGAGAATAATCCACCATCAAGAATACCAATTAACACAATACTTAAACCAAAAATACTAACAACTCTATGAAGTGGACGCATTCTAGTTAAACCAATAATACCAAGAATATATGCACTAATCCATATAGGAATAATAATTAAAGCATAAGGTAACACGTACTTTAGAATTGATGAAGCAGTATTAACATGAGCTGGAACAAAGTTATATGCTAAGTAACCCAGAATTGACTTATATGCATGTGAATGTATAGGACTAGTAGTACTAGTATTAGGATCCATTGCTGTTAAAATTGTGAAAAAAGATACTCCGAACCGATTTCTAATAAGTGCCTCTATAAACAATCCGAAAAATGCTGCAAAGAGTAATATAACAATAGCAATGGCAAGATATCTTAAATGATAATTCTTATCCTTATATAACTTATCTTCTAGCTTTGGACTAGACTGTATAAGAGCACTAAATATAAGTATACTACCTATTAATCCTAGAAATAGTACAGTTTTTCCTTCAGACGAACCCTCAAGAATAGGCCATAGTAATGAAGTAACAAAACTATCAAGATAATCAGTAAATAATATAATAACACCTAATAATATAAAAAGAACACCAGATGACAGATATAACTTTACTGATGATAAGTTTTTCTTATTCAATACTACAACACCTCCCTCTATAAATTTTTTATTACTTCTAATTATGAATTTTATAAAATATTTAGTTAATGGAAAATCAGGTAAAGATAATATTAAAAATAAGAAATGAATAATAAAAATAGTTACTAAAATATATAAAAAAAGATGTAATGATAGATTTAACTTATTTAGATAAATCTAACATTTTCTGAATTCCTACACGTGCCTTATCAGCAATGTCATCGTCAACAACAACTTCATACTTTTCTTCTTTAAGAGCATCGCGTACTTTTTCAAGTGTTATAATCTTCATTGTTAAACAGAATGCATCACGTCTAAGTGGTATGAATTCCTTTCCAGGATTTTCTCTAGCTAATCTAGTACAAAGATCAATTTCTGTTCCGACTACTAGTTGTTTAATACTTGGGTCTTTTGCTAATCTAACCATTCCACCAGTACTTTCAACATAATCAGCTAATTCTCTTACATCATCATTACATTCTGGGTGAACAACAATCTTTGCGTCAGGATATTCTTTTCTAGCATTTTCAATATCTTCTGGCTTAAACATTGTATGTACATAACAATGTCCATCCTCTGGAACTATTATAGGATTCTTTCCTGACTGTTTTCCAGCATAAATCCCTAAATTATGATCTGGAGCAAATATGAAGTCATTAGATTCTAGACTTGAAACAACTTTTCCTGCATTAGCAGACGTACAAATTATATCTGCTTCACTTTTTGTTTCTGCTCTACTATTTACGTATAATACAACTTCGCTATTAGGATGTTCTTTTTTTGCCTGTATTAATTCATCTAAAGATATCATGTCAGCCATCTGACAATTTGCTCTATTATCAGGTAATAAAACTTTTTTATCTGGATTTAAAATAGCTGCTGTTTCTGCCATGAAGTTCACACCACAAAATATTATCATGTCAGAATCATCAACATCACTTGCCTTAATACATAGTTCTAGTGAATCTCCTACAAAATCAGCTATTTCCTGTATTTCTTTTGGCTGATAATTGTGTGCTAATATAATAGCATTTTTCTCCTCTTTTAATTTTTCAATTTCTTTGATAATTTCATCAGTCATACTTTAACCCCTATATCTTAACACTTATTAATATAACTTTGTTATCACCAATATATTAAATTTATATTTCAGCTTCATCTAATATATGATGACAAGTACAATCACGTTTTGAATCTGTGTTCTTCACACAATTAGTAATTAAATTAATTAATTTTTCCTCACATGCTTTCATTGCATCAACAACTTCAGTTATAGTTAACTTAGTAGGAGAAATGGAAGCAGCATAATTAGTTACAGCACAAATACTACTATAACACATTTGTTTTTCCTTTGCTAGAACAACTTCAGGTACTCCCGTCATACCAACAACTTTTCCACCAATCATTTTATAAAACTGAATCTCTGCCCCAGTTTCAAATCTTGGTCCTTCAGTTGCAATATATACACCATATGGATGAACATCCCCTGAATAAATTAGAATATTTCTCAAATCTTTACAATAAGGATTAGTACAATCAATATGTACAACCTTATCATCAAAGAATGTTGAAGCACGATTATGTGTAAAGTCTATGAAGTTATCTGGAATTAATATGTCACCTGGTTGGATATTAGTGTCAAGAGATCCGACAGAGTTTGTAGCGTAAACCTGATTAACTCCAATAATATTCAATGCTTCAATATTTGCTCTGTAATTTATCTTATGTGGAGGTACACTATGTCCCTCACTATGACGAGGAATATAAGCTACTTCTTTATTATCTATTTCAAGTATGCTAATTGTTGGTGCATCACCATATTTTGTTTTTACAAGTTCTGTTCTAGTTATGGGATATGTTTCAAGTAATGAACCTGTTCCTGTTCCACCAATGATTCCTATCATTAGTATTACCCCTTAATTACACCTAATGGTTTCATTCTTGCAACTAATTTACTTATTCCTGTTTTATCTGCAGTTTTTACAACAGAATCAATATCTTTGTAAGCTCCAGGTGCTTCTTCTGCAATTACTGGTTGAGAGTTTGCTTTAAGTATGATTCCTTTGTCAGCTAATTGTTTGGATATTTCTTCAGGACTGAATTCACGTTTTGCTCCTGACCTGCTTAATACACGTCCTGCACCATGTGCTGTTGAACCAAATGTTTCTTTCATTGCTGTTTCTGTTCCAGCTAATAGATATGATGATGTTCCCATGGTACCAGGTAGGAGTACTGGTTGTCCTACACTTCTATATTCTTCTGGTATTTCTTTTCTTCCAGGTCCAAATGCTCGAGTTGCTCCCTTACGATGTACATATACTGTCTTGTTTATTTTTCCTACTGTGTGTTTTTCTTTTTTGATTATGTTGTGTGCAACGTCATATAATACATTTAAACCTAATGACTCTGCGTCTTGTTTAAATACGTTTTCAAAGGATTCTCTTACCCAATGTTGAATCATTTGTCTGTTTGTCCATGCATAGTTTGCTCCTGCTGCCATTGCTTTTAGATAATTTTGTCCTTCATCTGAATCTATTGGTGCGCATGCTAATTGTCTATCTGG
>CACZOU010000098.1 GCA_902782945.1 uncultured Methanobacteriaceae archaeon | reverse complement strand
TTTCATAATTTCATTCCTTGCACTTAAGAAGAATATTCTATATTTTTTAGAGGATTAGATATTTTTGAGTAGAAGAAAACGACCTAACTGGATAAACAATATAGCACTCGAGAGAATGCAGATACTGTTTGAACAAGCAGAGAATGAATTTTCTGATCACCCAGAACGATCTGATCGTTATGTTAAGCTAACTCGTGATATCTCTACTAAATATAATATACCGTTACCTGATTATTGGCGAGGAAGGTTTTGTAAAAATTGTAATAAATTCCTAAAACCAGGAATTAACTTAAGAGTAAGACTTTCAAATAAAACCATTACAAGAAAATGTCTTGAATGTGGTAATTTAACGAAAGTGCCATACACTCATAAGAAAAATTAGGTTTTAATTAATGGAAGGAGAAATGATAATTTGAGCAAAGTCCAGAGTAAAAAAGAAATAATGAGAAATTCCCTTAATGCAGTTGAACTTAACATTGGTAAAAATGGTGTTAATGATAATGTTATTGAGGAAATTAAACGTCAGCTAAAAAATAATGAGATTGTTAAAATAAGATTTTCTAGAACTGTTGCATCTAATAAGGATGAATTTTTAGAAACTATTGTATCTCAAACAAGATCTAAACTAGTTGATGTTAGGGGTAATGTTGCAGTATTATATAAGAGAAAATAATCTCTAAAAAGTATAGTGCACAACTAAATAACATTATAATTTAATAGGAGGCAAATTAAACCATGACAACAGCATTTGATGTACCTGCTGACAGTTTAATTAGCGCAGTAAGTAAAGAATTAAAAGAAAATGATAAAATAAACGCACCTGCATGGACTTTATTTGTTAAGACAGGTGTTCACAAAGAACGCAGACCAGAAGACCCAGACTGGTGGTATGTTAGAACCGCTGCATTACTCAGAAGAGTATATGTGGATGGTCCTGTAGGAATTAGCAGATTACAAACTAAATATGGTGGCAACAAAGATAGAGGAACCAACCCTGAAAAATTCAGAAAAGGTAGTGGATCTATCATAAGAACCGCATTACAACAGTTAGAAGATGCTGGATACGTACAACAAACCGAAGAAGGAAGAATTGTTACACCAGCAGGCCAATCATACTTAGATAAAAAATCAGCTGAATTAGTTAAAGATATTCCAGAATTATCAAAATACTAATTAAAATGTATTATTTATATTAGATATGAAAATTTTAAGGAGTTGTATTAAATGAGTGAACTTGACGAAATTAAACGTAGAAGAATGCAACAGCTACAACAACAATTAGCTGCTCAACAACAGCAAGGTCAAAACCTTCAACAAATCCAACAAGAGCAACAAATGCAACAAAAATATGAGGAAGAGAAGAAAAACGCGTTGAGACAAATCCTAACACCTGAAGCACGTCAAAGACTCGCAAACTTACGATTAACTAAACCGGATTTTGTAAGTGCAATAGAAATGCAACTGATACAATTAGCTCAGGCTAGACGTATAAAAATACCAGTATCTGATGCAACATTAAAACAAATATTAATACAAGCTACTGGTAAAAAACGTGAAATTCATATCACAAGAAAATAATCTATCAAAAAATATAATATATGTGTGTTCAAATGAAGGCAGCTGTATTATATAGTGGTGGAAAAGATAGTTCATTAATGGCCGTGATACTTGATAAACTCGGATATGATGTTGAACTAGTAACCATCAACTTTGGCAAATTTGATTCAAGCATACCTGCAAGAAAATCAGCAGAAAGCCTAGGATTTAAACATAAAGTTATAAAACTAGACCAGAAAATACTAGCTGATGCAGTGGATATGATAATAGAGGATAATTTTCCAAATAATGGGATAAATCATATACATCACACAGTACTGGAAATACTAGCTGATGATTATGAAGTGATAGCCGATGGAACAAGAAGAGAAGATAGAATTCCAAAACTAAAATTCTCAGAAATTCAAAGTCTGGAAGACCGTAAAAACATCCAATACCTAAATCTAACCGGTATAGGCTATAAGACAATTAATGATACTAGTGAAAGATTATTCAAACTCCAAAAAGGAGAAAGTAATATTCATAACAGTTCCGACTATGAAATGGAAATAAGAGTATTATTAAAAGAAAAAGGATACGACACTGATGAAATATTTCCACAGCACATACAATCAAGAGTAATAGGATGGCGTGAAAATGAGTAAAAATAAACAATTACCTAAAAAAATAAGATTAGCTAAAAAAACAAAACAGAACAGAAGAGTTCCTATCTTCGCAATGATGAAAACATCAAGAAAACTAAGAACTCATCCAAAAGCTAGACAATGGAGTAGAAGCAAAATTAAAGTATAAACTTAGCTGTTTAAACTTTATATTTTTAAAACTGTATAGGAGTGTATAAGAATGGAAAGAATTTACACAATTCCACTAAGAGATGTAAAAAGAGTACCTAGAACAAAGAGGTCACCAAAAGCAATGAGATACATCAGAGAATTCATTCAAAAACATATGAAAACAGAAGATGTTATCATTGATCAAGCAGTTAACGAAAAAATTTGGGAAAGAGGAATTGAAAAAATCCCTTCAAAAATAAAAGTTAAAGCTGTAGAAGAAGATGGAACTGTAGAAGTTACATTAATAGATGAATAGAAATAAATTATATAATTTAATTAGTAAATGCTAACTATGAGATTATTATGTTATCTAACTTCTTTATCATATAAAAACGAGTTACTAAAGAATTAGATAATAATGTATACATGTAACGGAGAACTTAATCAACTCTCTACCTACTTAAACATAATTAAAATGTTTTTAGAGATGGGCATTTTATTTATGTTGATACATATTTTAATAGCAATAGTACACAGATGGAGTATAATAATATGATACAAAGATTTGACATTGATGGAAACCCAAATTTAGGTGTTTCAATATTAGCAAAGGATAATGTTGCTATAGTTTCACAGGGACTCCAGGATTCATACTTAAAAAATATTGAAGAAACATTAAGTGTACCAATAATCAAAACACCAATCTGTGGTAGTAATCTAGCAGGAGCATTAATGGCTGGAAATTCTAACGGTCTACTTGTATCACCA
>CACZOU010000097.1 GCA_902782945.1 uncultured Methanobacteriaceae archaeon | reverse complement strand
TATCCACGTTTTGTTTGGTACTATAGATGGTAAGTCTATGGGAATTTCAGAAAGTTGCCGGCCTTTCAAATATATTATTTAAATAAATAACTATTTCTATTCAAATCTTAGTATTATAAAGTTCTATTTTTACAAAATTTAATTTATCTATTTTTGTTTATCTATTAAGGTTAATGTTAATTAATTATTAATTAGATATATATTCACATAATTTTCTTTTCGGTGGAATTGATTTGATAGGGGATAATGTTAGTTATAATGATTCTGGTGTTAAAAGTATACTTGGTGATCCTAGAAATGCTTTAATACGTATGTCTATTCCATTAATTGTTTCCTTATTTTTCACTAGTATTTATAATGTTGTGGATGCTATGTGGGTTGCTGGTATTGGTGTTAATGCTCTTGCTGGTGTGGGTTTTGTTACTCCGATTTTCACTGCTATTATGGGTATTGGTAATGGTCTTGGTGCTGGTTCTGCGTCCAGTTTAAGTAAGTATATCGGTGAGGATAATAAGTCTAAGGCTGATAATGGTTCTATTCATACTATGTTTATCACCTTGTTTTTTTCATTAGTTACTACTCTTGTTTTATGGGTTTTCTTAAGGCCTATTCTTGTGTATATGGGTGCTGGTAG
Organism: uncultured Methanobacteriaceae archaeon; assembly: GCA_902782945.1. Classification (GTDB taxonomy): domain Archaea; phylum Methanobacteriota; class Methanobacteria; order Methanobacteriales; family Methanobacteriaceae; genus Methanosphaera; species Methanosphaera massiliense. The sequence continues at coordinate 25,284 of CACZOU010000097.1, read as the reverse complement.
TACTATTGGTTATGCTTTGGAATATGGTAATATTATTGTTCTCGGCTCTGTTTTTGTTATCCTGTCTAACGCTATATATGGTATTCTGAGAGGTGAAGGTGATGCTAAAAGAACTATGTATGCTATGATTGCTACATCTATTCTTAATATGGTTTTAGATCCATTGTTTATATATGTATTTGGTATGGGTGTTGCTGGTGCCGCTTATGCTACTATTATATCATTAGCTTTTGTTAACATCGTATTATTATATTGGTTTTATGTTGGTAGAAGTACATATTTAAAGCCATTTATAGATAATTTCAAGTTTAGCAGAGGTATTACTTTTGATATTTTGAAGGTTGGTCTTCCTGCTAGTTTAGAGTTAATTAATAATGCAGTTTTTGCTGCTTTGTTTTCATTACTTTTAACAATAGTTAGTGGTACTGATGCTGTTGCTGTTTATAGTAGTGGTTGGAGAATTGTTACTATTGGCACTATGCCTATGTTGGCTGTTGGCACTGCTCTTATTAGTGTGGTAGGTGCTAATTATGGTGCTCATAATTTTGAGAATATACGTATTGTTCATAGGTATTCTATGAAGATTTCCATTATTTTAGGTGTTGTTTGTGCTATAGTTACTTATATGTTTGCACCGTGGATTGTAATGTTATTTTCATATGCTGATAGTAGTGTTTCTTTGTCAGATTCCTTGATTGACTTTTTACATTGTATAGTGTTTTTCTATCCTACTATGGCTGTTGGTGTTAATTCCACATATGTATTCCAGGGTGTTGGTAAGGGTGTTACTGCAATGTTTCAGACGATTTTCAGAGAATCTGGTTTCACCTTGTTTTTTGCAGTGTTGTTTTCCATGATTCTCGGATGGGGTGAGTTTGGTGCTTGGCTAGGTATTGTTATTGGTGAGTTGGTTGCTAATAATATTACGATGGCATGGGCTAATTTATATATTAAGTCACTTATTAGAAGTAAGGAATAATATTCATTTATATTCTTCGTTATGATGGATGTTTATTGAATATTATTCAAGTTTGGTGAAAATTATGGTTGGATACAAAAACAAGCACGAATTAATGGATGTTTATTGAATATTATTCAAGTTTGGTTGGGTTAATTATTTATTAGGTTATTTTAGAAATATTATAGTATTGAGTGTAGGATTTCTATTTTGATTTAGATTAATAAAAAATAGTGTAGGTTTTAATTTATTTTTTTTCTAATTTATTTATAATTTGATTAATAAGGAGTATATTTTTTTATGGAAATGGAGTTTTTTGCAATTTTATTATTGGCTATTGGTTTAGCTATGGATGCTTTTAGTGTTTCTTTGACTAAGGGTTTTACACAGAAGAATTTGACTAGAATGCAAGTTTTATGGTATGGTATCTTTTTTGGTGTTTTCCAGTTTATGATGCCTGTCATCGGTTATCTTTGTGGTACTAGTATTAGTTCTTTTATTTCTAATATTGCTCCATGGGTCGCATTTATATTATTGTTATGTATTGGTCTTAATATGATCCGTGAGAGTTTAGGTAGTGATGAGGAGGATACTGTAGATGAGTTTAATTTTAAGGAGGTTACATTACTTGCTATTGCAACCAGTATTGATGCCTTTGCTGTTGGTTTAACATTTGCTATTCTTAATACTAGTTTATGGATTCCATGTATTATTATTGGTATTGTTGCATTCTTGTTTACTATTGTTGGTATATTTATTGGTCGGAAACTTGGTGATATTTTTGGTAATAAATTTGAGATTGTTGGAGGAATTATTCTCATATTCCTTGGATTTAAAATATTACTTGGATTTTAAAGAATGATAAATTAGAAGTTTATCATTTCCTTATAACTATTTTTATTTTAATTAACTTTAATTCTCTTAATTATAATTTTAGGTTACATGATGTACCTGTAACATACTATTTTATACTATTTATAATATTTTTTTTGTATTGTATTTTTTATCAGGATGGATTTAGATTAATTCTTGTTCTTAGTAATATGAATATAAATGAGAATAACATGATTATTATTGATGCAAGGAATATTGATATTGTTCCATAGGATAGGATAATAAATCCACCTATGCTTGTACCCATAGTTATACCAATATTAAGTACACTTATATAGATACCATTAGCAAACTCTGGTGCCTGTGGAGCTGCTGATACAACCCAGTATTGTATAATATCATTAACAAGTCCATCAAGAAATCCCCAGACTATCATTAGTAGCACTGTTGGAATAATACTATGACCATAGTAATAGAATAATAGGAATAATCCACTTAATATGAAAGGATATGTAAGTGTTGTCTGATCTGGTTTTGTTGTTAATAATTTTCCACCAATCCAGTTTCCAAATAGTGATGCAATACCAAACAGGAATAATGTTACACTTAAATCTAAGCCAACAATATGTGTTACTGTCTGTAGGAATTCTGACATATAACTATAACTTATACAAACACCGGTTATCAGTACAAGTACACCAACACATGACATGAAGAATATTTTAGTCTTCACACTTTGTACTTGTGATCCATAGGCAGTGACTTTTCCTGGAAGTTTGGGGAAAAATAGGACTGTTGCAATAAATGCTATAAATGTTACAACAGTAAACCATAGCATTGCTGCTCTGTAGCCTATAATAGTTGCCATGAATGTTGTGATTGGAACACCTATAATAGTACCTGCACTTACTCCCATAATAACTTTACTGACACTTTCTTGTGCCTTTTCTTTTGGAACAATTTCTGCTGCTACTGCTAGTGTAAGACTAATATATGCAGGATAAAATATAGCAGGTATCACACGGCATAGTAATGCAAAGTAGAAGTTATCTGTGAATGCTGAGAAGAATGTGCATACTACAAATACTAATAACACTAATGAAAATACCTTTTTTCTATCATATTTATTAAATAGCATTGGTATAAATAGACTGGTTATTGCTATTGTTATTGAGAATAAACTTACAAATAATCCTGCATGGTCAATACCAACATTAAAATATTGAGCTATTTGTGGTAGAATACCTATTACTCCAAGTTCTGTGCTAAGTATTCCAAAAGTTCCTAGCATCATTATCATAATTAATAGGTTAGAATTGTATTTATGCATAGTATCATTTACTCTTATAAATTTAGTTTAATTATATGCTAATTAACATAAAACAAGATATACTATTCAATTTATTAATAATTATATAAATAGATACTTTAAAAACAAATAAAAACAGTTATTCTAATAAACTAGTTGAAAAGAAAAAAAATTATATGAAATTACATGTAACATAATTTCAATATATTCCTCAATTTATTCTAATTATGTAGGTGATTTAATGAAAATAAGGAATCAGTAATATAATAATAAAAATTATGTATTATCCATGTATACTTCTTTTTTATACTTAATAATATCCTGAATTGTAACAACAGGCATATCATGCTCTTCTGAAAATTCAATTATTCTAGGCATTCTAGCCATTGTTCCATCAGGATTTGTTATTTCACATAAAACTCCCATAGGTTTAAGTCCTGCCATTCTCATCAAGTCAATGTTAGCCTCAGTATGACCGTTCCTTTCAAGTACTCCACCATTTTTAGCTCTTAATGGAAATACATGGCCTGGATGATGTAAATCAGTAGGCTTTGCATTATCTTTAACACAAGTCCTTACAGTAGTGACTCTGTCTTTAGCAGATACACCTGTAGTAACACCCTCAGCGGCTTCTATACTAATAGTAAATGCTGTTTTATATGTACTGGTATTATTTTCAACCATAAGAGGTAATTCTAGTTTATCAGCATCATCTTCACTCATACATAGACAGATTATTCCACTACCCTCACGTATTAACAAGGCCATCTGTTGTTCTGTAACACTTTCAGCTGCAAAGAACATGTCACCTTCATTCTCACGTGACTCATCATCTGTAACTATAACACCTTTTCCATTTCTAAGAGTATCTAATGCTAATTCTACTCTTTCATTTGGTGTTCCATCTAACATATCTTCATGATTCATTAATATCATATCTCCTGTTAATCGATTTAAATATTATGAACCAGGGCTAAAAAAAGGGATTAAATGTATATTTTGGTTTTATATGTACATTCTCTTCCATCCAGACTGTAACTGTCGGTTTTGGATTTTCACCAAATCAACATAAAACTATGCTCGTGGACTTATTAATCATTAATCTGATTAAATTACCACCGGTGGAGACTTACACTCCGCCCTGAGAACAATATTATATTTGTTATTATATCTTTAAATATATTTTTTCAAGAAAATGAATGTGGGGGTTAATGTAATTAAGTTATACTTTAACTTTATTTGCAGTTTTTCTATTATTAATTAATTTTTCATTAAATAGGCTTAATGTATTTGTTGTATTAGTGAAATGCATATCATTATTATCTGTGTATGTATCATTTGAGTAACAGTAGTCGTCTAGGTCTAATTGATCTATTAGTAATTCTTGTTCTTCTAGTAATTCGTCTAGACTTAAATTATCTAGTTCTCCAGTTTCAGCCATATTATTTAATATATTATTTAACATATTCTGTGCATCATTTCTAATGTTTCTTGGAGTGTTTATATTGGTTTGAAAATATTGTGACATATTATCATCTCTGTACTGTTACTAATATATCAATATATATTAATATATAAGTCTTTGTATAATTAAATAAGATAAATACAAATAATAAAATATTTCAAAATATCTATAGAATCAAAGAAACATAAATAAAAATGATAAAAAACATGAAAAAGGTAAATAAAAATGACAGATGAAAAACCATTAAAACTAGTAATAAAATGTAATGACCCAGTAGAATATGGTGACCTATACGGATTAAACAAGAAAATACCCGATGAAGAACTAGAAAAAGCAAAACCATACATGAAACACTTCTCACCAAAAGAATTCCCCGACGTGATGAAAATAGCAGGAGATCCACATGGATGGATGTGCACATATGAAAACATACCAAAAGTAGAAGAAGCACTAGGCATAACAGAAACACTAGAAAAACAGGAAAAAGACAGAGCAGAGAAAAGAAAATACTATGATGCACACAGAAAAGAAAAAGAAGAAGCACAACTAAAAATCGAGGAAAAATTCGCAAATGCACCAAGACCAAGACAAAGACTAGACACACTGCTAAGAGTAGCAAGAATAGCATATGACCCAGCAAACAGTTTCAGAGACAACAGATACTATGGTGGAGGACACCTCTTTATCATAACAAAAAACAGCATATGGTATATAATGAATAATGGAAGAAAAGAAGACAACTGGAACATAAATAATATAGAAATACCAGATGGTGGAGGAGCAGTAGGATTCAGACTAGATTATACAGAAGAACTACATGAACTAATAAAAACATTAACAGAAAACAATGTATACGAAGGCGACATGTACATAGAGGAATACTAAATGACCAGTGAAGAACCATTAAAGCTAGTATTAAAATGCATAGACCATGAAGAACATGGAAAATTATATGCTTTAAACAAAGAAATAAGTAATAATTACATGGAAAAAATAAAGCCATACTTTAAAAAATACGGACCGAACGACTTTAAAGATGTAATGAAAATAGAGGGAAACCCCTACGGGTGGATGTGTAAAGAAAAAAATACACAGAAAGTAGAGGAAATATTACAAATAACAGAAACACTAACAAAACAAGCAGAAGATAAAAAAGAAAGACAGAAAGAACTAGACAAAGAACGAGAAATTAAAGACCAGGCAATGACAAAAATTGAGGAGAAATTTTCAGGAGCACCAAGACCATCAAAATTCCTAAAAAAACTACTAAAAAAAGCAGACATAGTATATGATCCATCAAATATATACTATGAAGACCATGAAATAGGTGAAGGTCAATTGTTTATTATTAATAATGATTACATATGGTATATCATCAATAATGGCCGTGAAGATGATGATTACAGTATAAATAATATAAAAACAAGTGGACCTGGAGCAGTTGGATTCAGAGTGCCTTATAATGATGAATTACATGAATTAATTAAGATATTCTCAAATGAGAATATTTATAAAGGTTCTTAATCTCCCTATTTTTTTTATTATAACTTATTAATCTATTTTTACAAAAACGATAAGAAACTGTTCAAATAATATTTTTAATTTATATATTTAAAATAATATATACGATAATTAAGTGATAATATGAAAAGCTTAATTATTTATTATTCTAGAAGAGGCGAGAACTACCTCAACGGGGATATAGTAAATCTTGAAAAAGGAAATGCAGAGATTATCGTAGATTATATTAAAGGATTCATTGATGCAGATACTTTTCAAGTAGAAACAGAAGAAGATTATCCAGAATCTTACATGGAAACTATTGATATAGCAAAAGAAGAACAAGAAAAGAATATTTATCCAGAACCTAAAGAAAGTCTTGATGATATAAGTAAATATGATACAATATATATTGCATCACCTAATTGGTGGGGAACATTACCAATGGTTCTACAAAGACAATTAGACAAACTTGATTTTACTGGAAAGACTGTTAAAACAGTTATCACTCATGAAGGATCAGGTTTAGGAAATTGTATGAAAGATATTAAAAAACTTTGTAAGGGTGCTGATATTAAAAAAGGACTTGAAATAAAAGGTTCTGCGGTTAATGATTCTAAAGATAGAATTAAAGCTTGGATTGAACATTAAAATTTAAGGGGAATGGTGTTATTATTGGATTCAGGTCGATTTGAAACATTTATTGATGCTATTTTTGCTATAATGATGACAATTATGGTAATTAAAATTCCTCAACCTGAGACATTAAGTCTCAGTGGTTTAATGGAATCAAGTGTGATGTATCTTAGTTATCTTATCAGTTTTATTATTATAGCAAGTATATGGAATAATCATAGAAAATTATTTGATCGAATTAAGGATATTGATAATGTTGTAATAGCAATATATATGGTGTTAACACTTGCAGTTACATTTGTACCTTACTTTACTCTTTGGGTTTCTGAATACCCTTATTCATTAGTTCCTGAGTTATGTTATGGATTGTTATTTGTTATTACAAATATTTTATATATGTTAGCAAGTCACATTGCAGTAACTCGTGATAATTATAATTATAATAACAATAACCTTGATGCTTTTAGATATGTTCGATTAAATGTCTTGATTTATTTAGTGTTCATTGTTGGATTTATCTTAGGAATATTTATTAATCCTATTGCAATTTTAATTGCATGTTTAGTAACTGCTATAATTTGGAATTTACCATTTAAGTATTTAAATACCTGTGAAAAAGGTGATGTTGATGGACACTGAGAGATTTGAAGCATTGATTGATGCAATTTTAGCTATTATTGTTACAATAATTATCTTAGAAATTCCATTACCAGCTCATCCAGATTTAGCAAGTCTCTGGGAAGTAAAGGTGGAATTCTTTGCTTATATAATAAGTTTCTTTGTTGTATTTAATATTTGGAATTCAAATCATAATTTGTTTATAAAAATAAATAAGTTAACAGATTCCATCGTATGGACAAATATGATAAGCATATTTATTTTAAGTTTTATACCATATGCTACTATAATGGTTTCAGAGCATTTCTTTTCATTCTTTGCTCAGGCTTGCTTTGGAGCTTTCTTTGTAGTTCTTCATATACATTATATTTTACAGGCAGAGGTTTTAAAGAAAACAGATCCTGCAAATATTGCTTTAATAGTTTATCTTGATAATGGTAAAAAGAATTCTTTTATAGAGTTCATATTCTTTGCAATTGCTTATATTCTAGGATATTTTGTAAGTCCTCCTTTAATCATGGTGGGATGTTTATTTGCAATGAGTTTCTGGATAATTAAAGATCAGTTTGTTTAATAATTTATAAAAATTATTTTTTCTTATTTTTTATTCTATTTTTTAAGTATTTAATAATTAATTTAGTTTTTCATTGTTTTTTTCTGAATTTATAATTTAAATAAACTTATTGTGAAAATTAATTATAAAGGCTCTTTTCTAATTAAATAAAATATATCTTTAAGTTATGTTCATATATCATATTAAAGAACTAGTTGAGGGGATACTTATGGTTAAAGATAAAGATATTATTCGTAGAGAAAATGGGGAAGGTCAGATTTTTAGTGTAGACCCTAATAATCCTGATCATAGATATAGTTTACCAATCATAACAATTCTGGAACAGCATTATCCTTACCTTCTTGAGAGTATTAATGAAGAAAACTTTGATATTTCAGAGAATGAGAATTGCATGATTTTTAAAGAGATTGTTCATATAGATAAGGTTGTAGGTTTTAGTGCTTATAAAGGTGGAGATGCTAATGAACATAAATCTTTAGTTCTTCAGTATATCTATGTTTTACCTGAGTATAGGGGTAATAATTTATTGGTTAAGGATGTAATTGATACAATTTCTCTTGATAGATATGTTTCTATAGAGTCTCCAACTAGGTTTATGGTGGAATCACTTGTTGAAGGTGGATTGGCTCGTGTATTTGATGACAGGTATGTTATCAGTAGAATACCTTTCTGTGCACCTATTCATAATTTCACTGATGAGGAAAAGGAATATCTTAAACAGACATATAATTTACCAGACCCTACTGGAATTAATAGGGAATCTTCTTTATATGATTTAAAATATTGTGCTATTGTTTGTCCGGCATTTGATGGTAGTAACAGGGCTTATAATCCTCATGATAGTAGTACTAAGTCTTTAGAAGATGGTTATATTAGTGAGGTTTTGGATATTGATGATAAGTATTTTGATGCTTCTCATGTTAGATTAACTGATGGTGAAGAATATACTGATGCTTACTTTAAGAGGGTTTCTGATGTTATTTCTAAGTATAATGATGAAATTAGAGAATTATTGAATTAGTTTTAATCTTTTTTTCTATTTGGAATATATTTTATAACAAACTTTATATATTTAGGTTTACTTAAATTTATATAACTAATGAATTTTAATATATAATGGAGTATTCTATTAGTACTTCATAATCTATAAAAAAATTATAATAATTCAAAAGGTGAATATGATGGAAACTTCAACAAAAGACGCATTAAAAATAACAATAGAATTAATAGTACTATTCGTAATATTATACATGATACCATTATTCATAACAATACCAGAATAATACAATAAAAAACTATTATACAGATTATTGAAAACATAATCAATAATCTATATATAATCTAACCTTCCTAGAAAAAACTTATTCTAAAAAAATTAATTAAAAAAAAGATAAAAAAGAGAAATTATATCTCATTAGTAACATGGAAATATCTTAAAAAACTACTTATATTTTCAGAGGTACCAGTAAATATAACTAAATCATCGATTTTCAAATTGAATCTGGCATCTATTTCTGTGAATGTTTTATTATTTCTAATAACTGATGTTACAGTAAGATTAAACCTATTAAAGTCTATATCACTAATTTTCTGTTTTCTAGTAATCTGTACAGACTCCATATTTAAATCGGTCACACGGTTACTCAATGAAGTTGTAATATCATCTGAAGATACATGACGGAACGTATCATAAGCATCAGACCTAAGACTTTCAATCGTACTATTTATTTCATCCATATCTTTATCATAATAATCCATTACACGTGTAAACATGATAATACTTGTTTCATATTCCTCAGGAATAACCTCATCAGCACCAGCTTCATATACCTCATCAACATTTTTAAGAAATCTTGTTCTAACAATTATATGAATATCAGGATTTAATCTTCTTGCAGAATCCACAGCTTTTATAGTGCTATCATAACTAGGCATTGATATAACAATACATTTTGCTGATTTAATATGTAATTCTTTCAATACGCTTTCATCATAACCATTACCATAAATAATTGGAAGACCTAATGCTTTATTTTTTTCTACAACCTGTGGATTAAAATCAACTATAACATAAGGTATATTATAAGTTTCACATGCACTAGATAAGTTTCTACCATTTACACCAAATCCTACAATAATTACATGATCTTCAAGTTCATTCTCTTCAATTTCTGCAGGCTGTATTGTTTTTAATTCTTCATCAACTTGGAAATATGGTATTTTCTTGAAAATACCTACAAGACGAGGTGTAATTTTCTCAAGTAACGGAGTAGCAGACATAGTTATTATTGTCACTGTTAAAAATGTTGTAAACAATTCTCCACTGATTAACCCATATTTCATTCCATCCTCTGCTAATATAAATGAGAACTCACCAATCTGACTTAATAATATTGATATAGCTACAGTTGTTTTTATAGGAAGTTTTAAAATAACTCCAGTTAAAAATGTTGCTACAAATTTGATTACTAATACTATTGCAGCCAGTGCAATTATTAATAGGATGTTATTTATGAAATAGGATACATTTATCATTAAACCGATAGATATAAGGAATATACTCATGAAAACATCCTGGAATGGTTGTACATATCCTAATGCTTGATGGCTGAATTCCGTGTTTGAAATAATTAAACCTGCAAGGAATGCACCTAATTCTGGTGAGATTCCAAGGGATGATGTTGCAAAGGTAGTACCCAGACATATGAATAATATTAGAAGCATGAACAAGTCACGATTTTTTGTCTTTGCTGCTTCATTTAATGCAATCGGTACAATCCATTTTGCACTTACAGCTATTATTATAACAAATCCTACTAATTTGAGTAATGTTGTAGGAAGTGTACTGAGATCTATTGATTGTCCGCCAAGTACTGGTGTTAATAATATTACAAGTATAACAGCTAAATCCTGAAATATAAGTATTCCTAATGTTACTCTACCCTGGATTGAGTGTGCTAAACGTTTTTTCTGTAATATTTTCATTACAATAGCTGTACTACTGAAACATACGAGAAATCCCATAAAAATAGATTGATTTAATGGAGCTTTTCCTATAAAGAGTATGAGTGTAACTAAAATAGTTGTAAGAACTACCTGTAATATTCCACCAAGTACTGCATATCTTTTAATTGCTGAAAATTTTTCTATTGAGAATTCAAGTCCTATAATAAATAATAAAAAGATTACTCCTAATTCAGATATATTAGTTATAATACTTGTAGAGTCAATGAATTGTCCTAAAATAATTCCCGTTAAAAATAGTCCAATCATTGAGGGGAGTTTTAATTTATTAAATAATAATAGGATTACTACGGAGGTTATTAGTATTATTGATATATTTTCTAATATGTATAAATCCATTTTTAATTTTCCTATTACTTATAATATTATATATATTAAGTAAATTATTTATAATTTAAGTAATATTTAACAACATTTAATATTCAAATAATAATTTAAACAATTATTTTATAAAATGTTAATAAATATACATGAAAAATAGTAAATATTGTGTAATTATATTTTTTTTTATTATTATAATATTAGAAATACAATAATTATCAATTTTAAAAAAAGGAAAAAAAAGAAAGGTTATTTTTTCTACGTTGTAGTAATATTATCATCCGTGACATTGTCTGGATCTGGAGTTTCATCTTTACCTGCTCCACCAGATAATTGTTTAGTAGTAGTATCTACTTCATATTCAGCAATCACTTCACCATTTCTGTAAGCGGCGAAGATGTATAACTTATGTCCATCAGCTGATGTATCTGTTTGAATAAGTTTTACTGTATCTACTTTATGATTATTTGTTTTTAAATCAGAATATACAAGTTTTTCTGCTTCATCTACTGATAATACAGTAATATTATCTGTTTTGTTAGTTATATTCTTGGTTATATTATTATCTGAAGTATTCATTTTATTGTTATTATTGTTATTGTTATTATTGTTATTGTTATTGTTGTTATTGTTATTATCTACATTTCCAGAGTTTCCGTTGTTATCAGTGCCACCGTTTTTCTTATTTGTGTTAGTACCAATAGAGTTTCCACTTCCAGAATTTCCGTTATTGTTACCAATGTTATTCCCAGTACCAGATTGACCATTACCTGAACCTGATTGATCTGCACCCGTGTTGGATTGACTATTACTTGAACTTGCCTGACCGGTGCCAGTACCTGCTTGACCTGCAGGACTATTCTGGGAATCACCAGCTACTAATAAATCAGATACGGATTGACCTTCATCACCAGATGATAATAAATCCGAAATACTATCTGCTGAATCATCAGCAATAGCTGTTAATGGATTGAATAAAGTTTCATTATTACTACTATTATAAGTAGCAGCAACAACCCCTATAAGTGCTACTATTAATATGGTTAATACTATTTTTTTATCCAATATTTCACCTGACTATACTTTTATCTATTTATAATTTTTTAATTAATATTATTTAAATATTTTATCTTTAAACAGATACAACAATGATTAATAACGAATATAAAAGATGTAACATTTAACTTAATAAAAAAAAATTAATATTTATCATGTTACACGAAAAATAATACTTATCATGCCCGGTTAATGTTTATAATATAAATATGAAATAAATATTATCATGCAAAGAAAAGGAATAACTACATTACCATTACACTCAGATCATACGCCACGTTGGCTCTGGAATAGGATGGTTAAATTATCACGTGCTTTAACAGAAGTAATTCTTGAAGAATATAGTCAGGAAAAATTTCTTGAAAGATTATCTAATCCCTACTGGTTTCAAAGCTTTTCCTGTGTAATAGGATTTGACTGGCATTCTTCAGGAACAACTACTACTACATGTGGTGCTCTAAGAGCAAGTTTAAATCCTGAGGAACATGGAATAGCAGTATTAGGTGGAAAAGGAAAAAATTCACGTAAAACACCTAAACAAATAGAAGATCTTTCATCAACATTTAATATATCTACAAAAGCAACTGATACTCTGAAAGAATCATCTAAATTATCAGCTAAGATAGATAATGCATGTATACAAGATACTTATACATTATATCAACATAACTTTTTTCTAACTGAATCAGGTAATTGGGCAGTTGTACAACAAGGTATGAATACAAATACAGGATATGCTAGAAGATATCATTGGATGAACACAGACATTGATAATTTCCTAAATGACCCACATACTAGTATAGAATGTGATAAGAAAGAAGAACTAGCATTAAACATGCCATCAGAAGACAGTAAAGAAGTACAAAAAACAAGTGTAGACTTGATAAATGATAATCCTGAACACTTAAGAACATACTTCAGAAGAGAAGACCCAAAACAAACACTACTAACTGACTTTTTTGATTTTAATCAACATGATGATGAAGATCCAACAGGATTTAAGAATCAAAAAGCATTTAGCATGCCAGCACATCATGAAGTGCTAGACATGGATTTATCAGACAGAGAATTCAAAGTTCTTAAAAACGCTTATGAAATACAACCTGAAAACTATAAAGAATTAATTTCCTTAAAGGGTATTGGTCCAAAAAAGATAAGAGCATTAGCATTAATAAGTGACCTTGTTTATGGTGAAAAAGCTAGCTGGGAAGACCCTGTTAAATATAGTTTTGCTCATGGTGGAAAAGATGGATTTCCATACCCTGTTGATAAAGAAGTATATGACCATTCTATTGAAACAATTAAAGATGCACTTGACCAGGCAAAACTTGATAAAAAAGATAAATTAGATGCTATAAAACGATTAAACAAGTTTTTATAAAAAAAATAAAATTAGGAAAAGATTTGTTGTAATGGGAATTTAATTGTTGAAGTTATTGGTAGTTCTATTATTCATAATACCTATTTGTCTGTTCACATCATATAATGAATATATCCATATTATTAGTGCTATAAATGGTGGGATGATAAGTATGGAAAGTGCAACACAGACATAAACTATTAAAAATACTGCTATTCCTTTTCCCCATTGGTCAATATAGGCATAACCTGCTCCAGCAATAAAAAAACCTAATATAAATGCAACAGTTTTACTTTTGTGTGATAGATACTGTCCATTTTGATTTCCATAATTTTGATTTCCATAATTTTGATTTCCTTGAGTATTTCCGTAATTCTGATATTCAGGATTGCTGTATTCATTGTATTGGTTTTGTTGTCCAAAGCGTTGATAATTATTTTGATTATTATTGTCCATTCGATTATATTGCTGATAGTAGTTAGAATTTCCATTATCATAGTGGTTATTTTGTTGATTATTTTGAGTTGAGTATTGGTTGTTCTGTTGGTTATTCTGGTTTTGATATTCTTGGTTATTGTATTCTTGTTGGTATTGTGATTTGATTGGTTGCTGTGGCTTGTTTTGTTTATTAGGATTTGGTTGATTGTTTTCTTGTATGTTTTGTTCATTTATATTATTTGGGATATCTTTAAGGCTTTGACCACAGATTATACATGTGTCTTTATCATTATTTTCAAAGCCACAATTGGGACATTTTGTCATTATTTTTCTCCTCCACTATAAATTATTAAATATAATGGTGTTATTTATTATATTATTATTTCTTCTTTATTATTATACTTATATTTCTTTTAATTGCTATTGTTTGATAATATGATTGGATGAAAATAGTTAATCTTATTCTTATTAAAACATTATTTAATAAAATTTAAGTATTTTGAATCATGGTGGATAATAAATATAAATCTATATAATAATAAAGTAGTATTCAGGTTAAGAGGGGGTATTTATATGTGTGTGATGATGGAAGATAAATTATATTTTAATGAAATCAAAGATGAATTAAAATTTCTAACAAACTCAAAAGTAAGATTTCAAATATTAACTTGTCTATATGATGCGCCAGCAACAGTCAGTGAAATACATGAAATCACAGATTTAAAATATAGTTCAATAACTAGTAATTTGAAGAAATTAGTTGAATTAGACTATGTAACTAAGGAGGATAATGAATATCAGTTGAAAACACATACTCGTTTACAATTGTTAAATATATTCTACTTAAATAATAACCTTGAATTTATTCATGAATATGATGAATTCTTAAATAATCATATAGTAGTCAATGATGACTTACAGGCAATAGGAACATTACCTTATATAAAAAATATTGAATTAATACAAGCAAATAATATTAATCCTTACCTTGCTACTGAGACAATAGAAGAGACTATGATGAGAAAAGGTAGAGTAAAGTCTATATGTATATATTTACATCCAAATTGTTCGGGTATGATTCAATTCATGATGAATCAAGAATCAGATTTTGAGGTTATAGTACCCTTAGAATTTGCACAATACATTATAAAACATGCATATGAATACCTAACAGATATTCCCTTAAAAAATATACGCTTTAATATTAAACCATTACGTGAAACGCCATTAAGAATAGCATTAGTAGTATCTGAACATGAAATAGTAGTGGGTTTAGTAAGAAAAGAAGGAAATTTTAATAAAAATTGTGTTCTACGGTCAGAGGATTCAAGTGCAAGAGCCTGGGGTATTCAAGTATTCCGAGAATTTGAAGTTCTTAAAGAAGGCTATATTGATATAAAAGAATTAGTAAGAAAACATAATGATTTATAGGTGGGGTGAAATACAATGATAGATCAAAATATAGATGTAATAACATCAGATTCTTATGACCATGTGCGATTTGTATTGAGCTCTGAACTAAGATTGAATATCTTAAAACTATTATTTAATCATGAATCCTGTTCACTAGAAAAACTAACTAAAAGGTTAAATAAACAGGAAAGTAATGTTTCAAGAGCAATCAAAGAACTTCAAGAAAAGAAACTAGTAGCATATGATGATAAATTATATTTTTTAACTTCTGCAGGATATCTTGTATCTAGAAATTTACAGAACTTCTTTGATAATTGGTATACAGTTAATAAGATGAAGGAATGTTGGGATGTTCATAGCATAGATAATATACCCTATTATTTCTCAAGATATCTTTATTTATGGAAGGATGCTAATATAATCAAATCTGATTATGTTCATTATAATAAGACACTGGATGTATTCACAGAGAAAATGAAGGATACGGGAGATATTCGAATGATTTTACCAATATATTCAAAGTATCATATGAAGGCAATAATTCATTCACTAATTGATAATGACACAACATTACAACTAGTAACATCTAGAAATATTCTTAAAGCAATACAAAGATCTGAATTCAATGAATCATTTGAAAGATTAAGAACAAATAAACGAATTAACATATGGACAAGTGATAAAGATGCACATAACCTATTCTATGTAATCTCTGATGATTGGGCTATGTTATCATTATTTTATTTAGATAAAAGTTATGATGATTCAACAATGTTAATAGATTATAAAAAAGAGAACATGGTTATTCATCGTGCATTATTTGATGATTACAAGAATAATTTTAGACTCATTTAATTCATTATCTTATTTCTCTTTTTTTTATAAAAAAATTTATAATCTTATCTAGTTTTATAATAATAACATTTTAAATAAAAAATAAGTAGTATAAAATAAATATAAATTAATAGAATAAACAATTAGGAAATTTGGTATTTATGGAATCAACATTAGATGATTTAAAAACAAGACGTAGTGTAAGAAAATTTAAAGATGAACCTGTTAGTAAAGAAGACTTAGAAAAAATTATTGAAGCAGGTACATATGCACCTACAGGAGGAAATAAACAATCGCCAATAATACTAGTAACTCAAAGAAAAGATATTATAGAAAGAATTGGTGAATGGAATAAATCTTATTTCCCTAGTGAATTACTTGACCAGATGGGTGATGTTGATCCATTTTATGGGGCATCTACATTAATTATAGTATTAGCAGATAGTAATATATCTACATGTGTTGAAGATGGTAGTTTAGTAATAGGTAATATGCTTAATGCTGCTCATGCAATAGGTGTTGGAGCATGTTGGATTCATAGAGCTTGTGAAGAAATAGAAAGTCTTCAAGGTAAGGAATTACTTAAAGTATGGAATATTCCAGATAATTATATTGGTATTGGTCATGTGATATTAGGATATCCTGCAGATGACTTTGAACCTGTTGAAAATCCTAGAAAGGAAGATTATGTAATTAATTTAGATGAGTTATTATAAACTCATTTTAGTATTGATTTTAACTTCCAACTTGTTGAGGATTCTACTTCCTGTTTAAATGCATTTAACTCAGCATTTTCTTTTTTTAGTTTTTTATTTTCTTCTTTTAACTTTTTTATTTCATATTCATAATCTTCATTTTGAAAAACAAATTTACCTATTTCCATTGCCTGCTTTTTATAGTTTAATTTTTCTTCATTTAATTCATTTTCTAGTATCTTAATTCTTTTTTCAAGATTTTCAATGCTATTTTCGTCACTCATGAAAAAATACTCCTTATGATTCTACTTATTAACTACTTTATGAAAATAAATATATTAGTATATTGTTATTTTTCCAACATAATATTATTAATATAGTAATTCTAACAAAGTTTTGAATTACAACATTTACTATTCGAGAATACAACATTTCATGAGGGATTACAACATTGTGTTATGAATATTTATAAATTTCAACATTTCCATAAAAAAGCTCTAAATTAGATTAAATATCATATAATCTTATTATAATAAGTATGAAGCTCTATACAGATAAAAATAATATTTAAAATAATATATTTTGAATTTATTTTCAGTTAATTATTAGAGTTTTTGATAAAAAATTTATTATATACTTCAAATAAAATATTATTTGTTTAATTATAAAAAATTAAACAATTGGATATTATGTTAAATTTATAAAAATAACTTAAATTTAATTTTTAATATCTAAAAATATTTTAGTCTATTATATTATAGATGTTATGAAATAATATATTTCAAATATCTACTAATGTAGGTTAGTAGAAAATTATATCCTATGGAAAATGAGTATAGAACAATTAACATGTTTTATATTCATTTTTCTAACACATATTAAAACTATTTTTTTTAATTGTTATATCACAATAATTATTAATACAAATTACTATAAATAGTAATAACTTATTATGAATAAAAAATATACTCAATTAACGTATCAATTAAAACAATTAATAAAAAGAGAACAACAAGATAATCAAACTCAAAAAGCTCAAATAAATAAAATACAGGATAATATTATAGAAATATCCTTAAATAATCCTACAGCACTAAAAGTAAATACACAAATAGAATTAAATAGAATCAAAGGAACAATAATCAAGAATAGAAATAAGAATATTACAATAAAACTACAAGAAAAACATGAATTCCATACAAATCAAGAAGTAAAACTACATAATATACAGCAAGATATAATCATTAAAAAGTTACATGAATTAGAATCATCCATAGAAGATGATAAAATAAATAATTCCAACAAAGAAACATTAAATACAATAGTATATAAGACAAATACAACATTTCAGAATAAAGAATACAACATTCAAAATCTTAACAAAAACCAGGAATTAGCAGTACAAAGATCATTAAATGCAAACAAATTCCATATAATACAAGGACCACCTGGAACAGGAAAAACGCATACAATAATAGAAATAATTAAACAACTATACAAACAAGGAATGAAGATACTAATAACAACACATACTCATATAGCTTTAGATAACATCCTAGAAAAATTAGATGATATACCACAAGAAGATATATTAAGAATAGGAAATACTTCAAAAATACAAGATACATCAAAGAAATACACTATAAATAATCAAATAAAACAAGATAAACAATACAAAGAGATATTAAAAAGAAAAAAAGAGTTACAGGAAGTAAAAAGAAGTATACAAAGACAAGATGTAATACAGCAACCAAATATAAAAATAGAAGAATCACTATTATCAAAAATAATACAGAAAATAACAAGAACTAAGAATACTGAATACATCATACATAAAAATATTAAAGAAACTCAGAATAAGAATTACGAGCAAAAGATTACTGAGTTAAACTCCGAAATTCAAGAAATAAAGGAAGCTATACAAAACAAATTACTCAAGACCATACCTATAATAGCTTCAACAGTACTCTCATCATCAAGTTACTTAACTAAGGACATAGAATTTGATTATATGATAATGGATGAGGCAAGCCAAGTACCCGTATATCTTTCGTTAATACCCCTGATGAAAACTAATAAATTTATATTAATAGGAGATAACAAACAGTTACAACCAATAACTAATAATAATACAATACCCTCATTAAATAAATCTATATTTAATCTACTTATAGAAAAATATCCTGATAATTATACGTTCCTAAATATTCAATATAGAATGAACCATGAAATATCCGATATAGCAAGTAAACTTTATTATAATGGTAGATTACAAACAAATGAGACCAATGCTAATCAGAGAATTATTTTAAAAAAACAGGATAATATTCTATTAAATGAAGATCCAATAACATTTATAGATACTTCTAATATGAATTATGATGAAACACAGAAATCTAGTGGATGTTGTAATAAATATGAAGTTGAACTAATATTAAACTTAATAAAAACATTAATATCGAATAATATTTCTGAAGAGGAAATAGGTATAATAACGCCATATAGAAAACAAAAACTATACATACAAAAGATACTACAAAAACAGGAGTATAATATTGAAACAGATACAATTTATAGATTTCAGGGAAGAGAGAAAAACATTATAATTATAAGTTTTTGTAAGAGTTTTAGGGGGTCTTTAACGAAATTTCAGAAAAGATTCATAGCAGATAAGAATCAGCTAAATGTTTCAATAACAAGATCTAGAAAAAAATTGATATTGATTGGAAATATTTCTCTATTGTCCCATGCAGAGAATTTTCAAGCATTAGTAAGGGCGGTATCACCACTAAATATAATATTTTTAAATGATTTCTATTAATAAAAAATAAGTAGTAAGAAAATGGGAATATGTGAAATTCTTTTTATTGATTATCCTCTTTTGGTGCGGATAATTCTTTTACTTCTGATGGAATACGATTTAGTATTCTATCAATTAAACTCATATTTTCTAGTTTTCCCATTGCATAGGAATATCTTTCAAGTTTTTTCAATGCTTCATTTAATTCAAATTGTTGTTTGTTAAGTACTTCCTGTGTATGTTCTCTTTTGTTAACTAATTTCTTATATTCTATTAATTGATTTTCATATTGTTCTTCTGTTACTTCTAGAGTTTGAGATATCTGATTATTATCCGTACGTAATTTTTTTCTTTCATTTTTTAATTCTTCAATCACTTCTTTGTTTGTTTTCTTATCTTCTTTAAGATTTACAAGTTCATCTTCTAGTAATTGATTTCTTTTATTGGTTTCATCTATGGCTTGTTGGAATAGTTCTTCTTTTTCATTTTTATTTTCAATATCTTTTATATAATTATTATTTTCCATTTTTAGTTGAATATTTTCCTGATTTAGCTTTTTATTTTCTTCTTGTAATGTTTTTTCTGTTTTTTTGTAGGTTTCAATGTTTGTTTCTAATTCCTTTATTTTATTTGTTAGATTTTCTGTTGTTGTTTTTTCTTGTATTTTATTTTCTTGTAGTTGGTTGTTATTCTTTGTTAATTGTTCTATTTCTTGTTTTTGATTGTTTATTGTTTCTTCTAGTTCTTTTATAGTAGTTTTGTTGGCAGTTAATTGGTTGTTTTGTTTGTCTATTGTTTCTTGGTATGTTGTTATATTGTTTTTTGTTTCTTTTTCTTGTTCTTTGAATTGTTGTATTTCTTGTTGAATTGCTGTATTGTTGTTTTTGTATTGTTGTATTTGTTTTTCATATTCTTTCTTATTATTTTCTAAGTTGTTTATTGTTTCTTTTAATTCTTCTGTGTTATCTTGATTGTTATTTACATTGTTTATATAATTTTCTAGTGCTACTTCAATTGCTTCTCCTGTTTTTTTGTATGTAGTTCCATATATTGATTCTATTTTTTCTAAAAATTGATTCCATGTTTTGTCTTTTACTTGTATACTTTTTCTTACTATTTTATCTTTTGTCATGTTATTCCCGTTATTTTCTTTGTTAATATATTTTTTGTTGAATGTTGTTTTTATTAATTGTTGCATTTAATGTTGAATGTTGTATTTGATTATTAGGTGTCTTTTTTCATAACGTTTATATACTACCTAAAATATAACTATTGTTATATCCTTAGAGGTAACGATTTGAATTTCATATAATGGAAATAATGAATTATATTAGAAAAGCAAAGTATACTTAATATACCCCCTAAGTATACCATAAGATTATTACACAACAATCAAAACATGAATATAATTTATTTCCTATTAACAATATAGCAATATGAATTTAAAATTATAATATTAAACAAATAATAAGAAAGTGATTATTTTCAAATACAAATATATAAATATAGATAACAATCATGAAATAATGCGAATCTAATTATTGCATTAAAATCTTAAATTAAAAGAAAAATAAACATATAATCAGTACGAATAAATCAAAATTAATTATAAGGAAGTGTTAAATTGTCATACCAAATTAAGAATAAGAAAAATATAGCAACAATCGGATTACACGCAGGACAAGAAGATACTGATGAAACAGGTTCTAGAGCAGTACCTATATATCAGACAACATCTTATGTATTTAAAGATACAGAACAAGCTGCAAAAAGATTCGCATTACAAGAACCAGGAAACATATACAGTAGATTAACAAACCCAACAACTGAAGCATTCGAAAAAAGAATGGCTGCAATTGAAGGTGGAAGTGCAGCATATGCAACATCAGCAGGATTAGCTGCAATCTTTTACACTATTATCAACTTAACAAAAGTAGGAGATAATATTGTATCAGGAGATAACTTATATGGCGGAACCTTTGAATTATTTGAAAATACATTAAAAGATTTAGGAAGATCAGTTAAATTCGTAGATTCTCAATCACCAGATGAATTTGAAAAAGCAATAGATGAAAAAACAAGAGGAATATATGTAGAATCTATAGGAAACCCTAAATTAGATGTACCTGACTTTGACGTATTATCAGAAATAGCACACAGCCATGGAATACCACTTGTAGTAGATAACACAGTAGGTGTTGGAACAATAAGACCATTTGATCATGGAGCAGATATAATTGCCAGTTCCGCTACAAAATATATTGGAGGACATGGAACAACAATGGGCGGAATCATCATAGAAAAAGGTGACTTCCCATGGGACAATGGAAAATTCCCAGCACTAGTTGAACCAGATGAAACCTATAATGGATTATCATTTTACAAAGATGTAGGACCTGCAGCATTCACCACAAGAATAAGAGCAGTACTTGGAAGAGATACAGGTGCAATACCAAGCCCATTTGGATCATTCTTATTACTACAAGGACTAGAAACATTAGATTTAAGAATTAGAAAACATGGTGAAAATGCATTAGCAGTAGCAAAACACTTAGAACAACATCCAAAAGTAGCATGGGTAACTTACTCTGGATTAGAAAGTAGTCCAAACCACGAAATAGCATCAAAATATGTTGAAAAAGGTTATGGTGGAATAGTTTCCTTTGGATTAAAAGCAGGATATCAAGGTGCAATTGACTTTATTAACAATGTAGAATTATTATCCTTATTAGCAAATATTGGAGATGCTAAATCATTAATAATTCACCCAGCATCAACAACACACTCACAGTTAACTGAAGAACAACAAAGAGCTACTGGTGTAACACCAGATCTTATCAGATTTGCTGTAGGTATTGAAGATATCGAAGATATTATTGCTGATATTGATCAAGCATTAGAAAAAGTTAATTAAATACAATGAATATTATTATTAGAAGAATCATTTCTCTTCTAAATTATATTTAAGAAAAAAAGATATGAATGAATCATTTCTCATTTATATTATATTTTGACCCTCACAATACTACATTATTTATTAAATTAAAGCCTGTTTTTAAATTCTAATTAAATTAATTATTAATTTTTTAAAAAATAATTAAATTTGGACTAAGAAACATAATAATAATTAAATGTATAAAAAAATAAATATATTTTTAATTACAATTGTTAAGGGAGAAAATCAATGTCATATGAGAAATCTTTAGGAACTGTAGATACACATTACTTTCATATGGATGAGGATTTAAAATTAGAAACTGGAGATATTTTAAAAAAGCCAACAATAGCCTATGAAACATACGGTGTTTTAAATAATGAAAAAAGCAATGTAATACTAGTATGTCATGCTTTAACAGGTGATGCACATGCTGCCGGATGGCATAACGGTGATAAAAAACCTGGTTGGTGGAATATAATAATAGGTCCGGGAAAACCCTTAGATACTAATAGATATTTCATAATATGCTCTAATGTTATAGGTAGTTGTAAAGGAACAACAGGGCCTTCCGATATAAATCCTGACACTGGTGATTATTATGGTCTTGATTTTCCTATAGTTACAATAACAGACATGGTACATGCACAGAAAAAACTAATTGATCATCTTGAAATACCTTACTTATATTGTGTAGTAGGTGGATCTATGGGTGGAATGCAAGTACTACAATGGACAATATCTTATCCAGACATAGTACGTAATGCAATAATGATAGCATCAGGTGCATATTCAACACCACAACAAATTGCATTCAATGCTGTTGAAAGACGTTCTATCATAGAAGATGTAAACTGGAATAATGGTGATTATTATCATACTGATAAAAGACCAGAACAAGGATTATCTGTTGCACGTATGATGGCTCATATAACTTATCTAAGTAATGAATCAATGTATGAAAAATTTGGTCGTAGGCTACAGGACAAAAATACATTTAGTTATGATTTTAGTAATGAATTTCAGGTAGAAAGTTATCTTGAACATCAAGGAGTTACATTCACGCAAAGATTTGATGCAAATAGTTATTTATATCTTACAAAAGCATTAGATTATTTTGATATAAGAAACAATAATTCATTAGAAGAAGCATTAAAACCAATAACAGCAAGAATGCTTATAATGTCAATAACTTCAGATTGGCTATATACACATGAACACATGGAAGATATAGTAATGGCACTCAGATCAAATAATGTAGATGTTAGTTATTCTAGATTAAATTCTGAATATGGACATGATGCTTTTCTAATTGAAAATGGACAAATGAATTACATAATCAGTAATTTCTTATCAAAAGCAAGGGTAAAAGATGTAATGTCTCATAAGGTTATAACATTAACTGATGGTGCTGATATTAAAGAAGCTGCCGAATTAATGATGACTTGTAATAAAACACATATTCCTATTGTAGATACTAATGAGAAAATTGTAGGACTTGTTACAGCATGGGATTTATCCAAGGCAATAGCTACTAATGCAGAAAATATTGAGGATATCATGACTAGAAATGTATATACTTGTCATGAAAATGATTCAATTTTTGATATTACTACTAAAATGAAGGAACATAATATATCTGGTTTACCAGTTATTGATGAAGAGGATAAAGTTATTGGTAGTATTACTACTGCTCATATATCTAATTTATTAGATAAATAGACTCTATTTCCTTTTTTTATTATTTTTTTTTTAAATGAAACAATTATCTTTTTTTATAGAACATTTGTTGGAATGTTGTATTATATTTGGAATGTTAGATTTTTATATATTCATTGTTGTATTCTTTTTTTAATATGTTGTATTTACAGTTGAAATGTTTCATTACTCTTTTTTATAATGTTTCATTTTCTTGAAAAATGTTGTATTGTAAACAAAAGTGATGTAATTTTATAACTTAATTGTTGTATTTTTATTTTCATCAACTTTTTTATAGATGTAAAATAATCTTGTAAATTCTTTCTTATCAGGTAAAATTAGTTATAATGGCTCTGATAAAAATGTTGTATTTTAAAAATTAGGAAAATTTTATTTGAAAATAGTTATTACTAAAAAAAGGAGGTTATATTGGATATGTACTTACATATCTTCGAATCTGCCTTCTAGTTTTTCAAGTACACCTGGAAGACTTGTGTATTCCATTTCATCTGCAGGTAATCTGTGAGGTTCAAATGGACCATGTCTTCTCATGTAGTTTGCTACTTTAGTAGCAGTTGTTCTTGCTTCATCAAATGCTGGATCTGCAAACATGTCTACAGGACCAACTAATTTAGCGTTTGATACTTGGAAACCAAGACCAATTACTCGTGGAGGTCCATCGAATCTTACAGGTCTTGCGTCTGCTTGTCCTACAGGCATTAAAGGTCCGTTGTGTGATCCTCTCATCCATCCACTTACTAAGTGTGGGAATGCAAATGGTTCAGTTGTTTCTCCAGCTGCTGGGAATCCGGATTG
>CACZOU010000096.1 GCA_902782945.1 uncultured Methanobacteriaceae archaeon | reverse complement strand
CATAACTAAACATTTTATCTAGTTGTTCATTTGTATGTAAATCCATGAATATTTTATATGATGCTGGTTTTTCTTTGTTTATTTCTAACACATCTTGTTCAGTTTTAACACCTGCCTGTAGACCAAAGTCAACTATTGAATTTTCTTGTGCTATTTTCTTTTTTTCTTGGAAGTTTTGTAGTGTGTCTGTTTTTGGTATTGTGTTTGGCATGTCTATTACGGTGGTGTATCCTCCATGTGCTGCTGCTTGACTCCCTGTTTTCCATGTTTCCTTGTGTGTTAATCCAGGGTCACGGAAGTGTACATGGGGGTCTATTAGGCCAGGTATTACTATTTTATCTTTTAGGTCAATAGTTTTGTCTGTGGTTGTGTCAGAAGGTAGTATTGTTTTTTTTATTTCTTTTATTTTTCCATTTTCTATAATGATGTTTATGGTGTTATTGTCTATTGTTTTACAATTTTTTAATATGAGATTTCCCATCTTTTTCACCTTCATTATATTTTATTTATATTCGTTTTTCTATTTTATATGATAAGAATTCTATGGTTTATTTTTTCCTATTTTTTATAGGGAGCTTTTGTTGTTATATGATTATATATTAGTTTTAACAAATTTTTTCATACGTATTGATATTATTAATTTTTTAGGGGTTATTATAATGGGTATTGAATCATTTGTTGAGAATAATTTATGTAGAGATAGAAATCAATTTTATAAGGATTTAAATTCTAACGGTCTAAAAATTATGGGTAATAAAAATATTACTCCTATAATTGCTGATTTTACTGAGTATTCTCCTTTACATAATGGACATTTATATTGTATGAATGAAGCTAAACGTTTACATCCTGAGTGTTTATTTGTAGCAATTGTCCCAGGATTATTTGAACGTAATGGTAGAGGATTACCTTATATATTAACTAGACAAAAAAGAGCTGAACTTGCAATTAAGGTAGGTGCAGATATTGCTGTAGAAGGTCCACCTATGGGTATCATGGGTTCTGGCCAATATTCATTATGTTTATCTTTAATGTTTAAAGCACTGAATGCTGATTATATTCCAAGAGGATATATTAGTAATGACCCTAAATTTAAAATAATACTTAATTATATAAATAATGGTAAGGGTGTAGCACCAAAACCATATAAAATTATTTCTATGGAAGATAAAAAGGTGTTACTTGAAGGGAAATTAAGCAATGATGATTATGTTATTGTGTCCCTTGCTAAATCATTGACAAAACTAAATTTTGATTTTAAGAATAAATTTATTTTCATTCCAAGACTAGAAAATGTTAGTGGTACTAAGATAAGAGAAATGGTATCTAAAAATGAATTTAATAAATTAGATGATATGTTACCAATTGAAACCATTAACATGTTAGAGAAGGAAATTGAAGCAAATCATGCTCCATTACATGATGTGAGAGCAACAAAGACCTTACTTGATAATGTGAATAATCTATCAAGAGACGAATTATCTAATTTAGCTCTCATGGATGATAGTACAGTTAGTAATATACTTGATAATAGGCCATTTGATAATATTGACGAGATATTAAATAATATTACTTATGGATTCAGTAGTCATAAAAAACAGAGAATACTAAGTGTATTAGAGGCAGGTATTTTTAAGGATGAGATACATAAATATATTAATAATTATCCACAAAAAATCAGAATCTTAGGATATAAAAATAAAGATATTCTGAATCAATTTAAAAATAATATTAATAATAACTTAATAGGAGATAATGGAAAAATATGCCAATAGATGATAAAGATTTTGTAAAACTAAATTACACTGGAAGAGTTAAAGAAACTGGAGATGTATTTGATACTACATACGAAGATGTAGCTGAAGAAGCAGGCATCAAAAACGATCAAAAAGATTACCATCCAATGGTTTTAGCTGTAGGATCATCACAATTAATACCAAAATTACATGATGAGATTAAAGGCTTAGAAGTAGGAGACAAAAAAACAGTAGAAATACCATGTGAAGATGCATTTGGTAAAAGAGACCCTAGTTTAATAAAATTAATTCCAATGAGAGAATTCAAAAGACAAAACATAAAACCTTTCGTTGGCATGCCATTAACATTAGAAGGAAATCCTGGTGTAGTAAGAACAATCAGTGGTGGAAGAGTAAGAGTAGACTTCAACCACGAATTAGCAGGTAAAGACATAGTATACGATTTAGAAATTGTAGACACAATCCAAGATGACGCAGAAAAAATCAAAGGATTAATAGAAGTATACTACGGAAACCCTAACTTAGATGTTGAAAAAACAGAAATCGAAATCGAAGATGGTGTTGCTAAAATTACATTAGACAAATTATCAGGATTTGAACAAAGAACTGTACAAGAAGTAACATTATCCAAATTCAGAGTAGCTAGAGAAACCTATGAAAACATTGAAGGAATAGAAAAAGTTCAATTCATCGATGAATTCGAAAAACCAGAACCAGAAGAAGAAACTGAAGAAGACGCTGATTCTGAAGAAGTAGCACCTGAAGTATTATCAGATGATGAAGAATAAGTAAAATAAAAGGATTATTATTTAATCCAACTCTTATTTTTTTATCTAAAAATTTACTATTTTTTTTATTAAACAATTTCTGAAGTCATTTCAATCATCTTTTCACATTGAATTAGATCCTCAATAGTATTTAACACAGTTGTTATATTCTCATTTTCAAAATAACATACTAATTTATTATCTATAACCTCAGATTCAACAAAACCCTCATTATCAGGGTATAATGATTTATAAGCAATTTCTGCATATTTATTATCAGTATATGTAAAAGTCATTTTAGTTTTTACTTTCATAAATTTAAAACCCTATTTATTTATCAATATTAACTAATTTATAATTTATTTATTAATAGTAATGTATATTAAGTTGATATTTCAAAGAAATTATATATTAATAAGAAATAATAATCTTATCCTAAGTCAATATAGGTATTAATATAAAATCTATTTTTTATTAACACTATTTTTATATAATATCTTTAACATATCATAAATTAGTATATTCAAATTCACAAATTAATTACTGAATTTGATTTTAATGAATACTATTTATTGTATTATTAATTATATTTTTTCAAATATTTTTTTCACAATGGAAAAAAAGTATTTAGTTAAACGGAGGAGAATAACATGGTTAGACCATACACAAGAAAAGATTATATTAGAAAAATCCCAGCATCAAAAATTGTACAGTATGACATGGGAAATTTATCAGAAGACTACCCATTACAAGTAACATTAGCAGTTAAAGAACACACACATTTATCACACAGTTCCTTAGAAGCTGCTAGGGTAGCTGCAAACAGATACTTACAAAGAACAACCGGTAAAATGGGTTACAGATTAAAAATAAGAACATACCCTCACCACATAGTAAGAGAAAACCCTATGGCAACTGGAGCAGGAGCCGACAGGGTTCAGAGTGGAATGAGAGGAGCATTTGGTAAAGCTATAGGTTCAGAAGCTTTAGTACGTGCAAACCAAAAAATTATTACAGCATACGTAAATGTTAAAGACTTTGAAAATGCAAAAGTAGCACTTAACAGAGCTGCAATGAAATTACCAGTAACTTGTAAAATTGTTATAGACAAAGGACATGACCTTGTACAATACTAAGTTTATACCAGTTTAGTACAAGATTATAAAATAGATTAAGGATTTAATAATAGAATAAATAGTGGTATTTATATAACCCACAAAGATGACTGATTATTTTCATATTCAATGAAATAATTGGTTAATAATCCTTTTCGTATGTTATATAAATAATTATCAAATAATAATAAAATAAAATTTTTTAGAAGAGTGTTACAGATGAATTACGTTGAATTTTTTAAAGAGATAGGTAAAGATGATATACCTATTGCTGGAGGTAAGGGAGCAAACCTTGGAGAATTAACAAATGCAGGAATTCCTGTACCTCCAGGATTTGTCATCACAGCAGAAACCTATCTTAAATTCATAACAAAGACAGGTATTGTTGATAAAATTAATGAAATGTTAGATGGACTTGACTTTAATAATACAACAGAATTAAATAGAGTAGCAGACAACATCAAAGAATTAATTACAACAACTGAAATACCTGAAGATATACAACGTGTAATTATTGAAGCATATAATGCATTATGTATGCAGGTAGATATCGAAGACGTAGTTGTAGCTGTAAGATCATCTGCTACAGCAGAAGACTTACCAGATGCTTCATTTGCAGGACAACAAGATACATACCTAAATATTTCTGGAATAGATGATGTATTGTATAATGTAAGAAAATGTTGGGCATCATTATTTGAAGCAAGAGCAATTTTCTACAGAGCAGAAAATGATTTTGATCATTCAAAAGTACTAATTGCTGTTGTAATACAACAAATGGTAAACTCTGAAAAATCAGGAGTAATGTTCACAGTTGACCCATCAACAGGAGCAGAAGAAATGCTCATAGAAGGAGCATGGGGACTTGGAGAAGGTGTAGTATCAGGTACAGTAACACCAGATACATGCCGTTTTGATAAAATAAATGATGAAGTAAAATCATACAGAATAAACACTAAGAAAACCATGTTCACTAAGAATCAGGAAACTGGTGAAACAGTACAAATTGATGTTCCTGAAGATAAAAAAGATGCAAGAGTATTAACAGATAGTGATCTTGAACAACTAACACAGCTTGGTAGAAGAATACAGAAACATTACGGTGCTCCTATGGATACTGAATGGGGTATCGAAAATAATAAAGTATACATGTTACAAGCAAGACCAATCACAACATTAGGCAATATCACTGAAGAAAAAAGTTCCTCATCATATGATGAAGAAGAAAGAGAGATTATTGTAAGAGGTCTTGGTGCAAGTCCAGGTATGATTTCTGGTACAGTAAAAATTATCAAAGACTTAGATGAACTTGATAAAATAGTAGATGGAGATATACTAGTAACAACAATGACAACACCTGATATGGTACCAGCAATGAAAAGAGCTAACGGTATTGTAACTGATGAAGGTGGAGTAACCTGTCACGCAGCAATTATTTCAAGAGAATTAGGAATACCATGTGTATCAGGTACTGGTGAAGCAACTTCTGTACTTAAAGATAATCAAGTAGTTACAATTGATGGTAAAAAAGGATTAGTATTTGAAGGAGAATTCAAAGAAGAATCTGAATCAACAACTACCCAAGCAACACAAACAGTATCAGCAGAACCATTATTAACAGTAACTGATGTCAAAGTAAATGTTAGTATGGCTGATGCAGCAAAAAGAGCATATGCTACTGGAGCAGATGGAGTAGGATTACTAAGAACAGAGCATATGATGCTAGAAACTGGTACAGTACCATATAAATTCATCGATGAAGGTAGAGAAGATGAATTAGTAGAAGTACTAGTTAAAGGAATACTCAAAGTAGCAGATGTATTCTATCCAAAAACTGTATGGTACAGAACACTCGATGCACCTACTGATGAATTCAAAACATTAGAAGGTGGAGAAAATGAACCTGACGAAGCAAACCCAATGCTTGGTTGGAGAGGAATCAGAAGAGAATTAGATCAGCCAGATATTCTCAAAGCTGAATTCAAAGCAATCAAAAAACTCCATAATCAAGGATACACTAACATAGGCGTAATGCTACCATTACTACATAAACCAGAAGAACTACGTCAAGCAAAAGAAATTGCAAGATCTGTCGGTTTAGAACCACATAAAGATGTAGACTTTGGTATGATGGTAGAAACACCAGCAGCAGCAATAATCATAGAAGACTTCATAGAAGAAGGACTTGACTTTATAAGCTTTGGTACAAATGATTTAACTCAATACACTCTAGCACTAGATAGAAACAATGAATTAGTTGCTAAACATTACACCGAAGCACATCCTGCAGTAATAAAATTAATTACAAGTGTAATTAAAAAATGTAAAGCAGCAGGAGTAACTACAAGTATCTGTGGACAAGCAGGTAGTAAACCTGAAATTGTTGAGAAATTAGTAGAAGCTGGAATTGATAGTATTTCAGCAAATACAGATGCAGTTCCTACTATCAGAAGAATAGTTGCTAAAGTAGAGAAAAGAATCATGCTTGACGCAGCTAAAAAAGTTTTAAATGATAATTAAGTTTTAAGTAAACACTCTTCATCATTATCATTTTTTTAAGATTTTATTTTTTTTAATGTTATTTTTATATGACATTTTTTCTATTTTTTTTATAATTCTAACTGTTTTTAAAATAATATTTTGATTTCTATTTTTAATTGAAATATTTGCTGTATAATATATAGTAAAATTTCAAGGGTATTATCGGATAATATGTAATGATTTGTTTTTTCCAACTTGAATAAAATTTTTTATGACATGATTTACAAATAATTATATTAGAATTATTGTGTTAATTTTTCTATAAATTTATTTTTTCAACACATTTAATTAGGGTTAAATAATGCATGATAAAGGAAGAAGTAAAGAAGATATTTTTAATGATTTAAATAAGTTTCATAGTATGGATATGTGCTATGATTCAGGTAAAATACTAGGTTCTATGTGTACTAAGCCAGATCCTATCGGTGTGAAAGCTTATGAAATGTTTCTAGAAACTAATCTTGGTGATTCTGGATTGTTTAAGGGTACTAGTATGATGGAAAGTGATGTTATTAATTCATTAGGTAGATTGTTACACTTAGATAATCCTTATGGACATATTGTTACAGGTGGTACTGAGGCTAATATCATGGCTATGACTGTAGCTAAGTACTTATTTGAGGAGGAGCATACGGGTGTTCCCGAGTTAATTTTACCTAAGAGTGCTCATTTTTCTTTTAAAAAAGTTTTATCTATGTTATCCATTAAGCCTGTTTTTGTTCCATTAAATGATGAATATAAGATAGATGTTTCAAAGTTGGATGATTTGATTACAGAGAATACTATGGCAATAGTTGCAATTGCAGGTACAACTGAACTTGGATTGATTGATGATATTAAAAATATTTCTAAAATAGCATATTCAAATCAGGTATATCTACATGTAGACGCAGCTCTAGGTGGATTTATGATACCATTTATAAATATGAGCAGGAAGCCTAAAATAAAATTTGACTTTGAATGTAAAGGTGTATCTTCCATGACAATAGATCCACATAAAATGGGTCTTGCACCAGTACCAGCAGGTGGAATTATCTTTAGGAAAAAAGAATACCTGGAAAAACTAGCTGTTAAAACACCCTACCTTACTAGAGACCATCAGACAACATTAGTAGGTACTAGAACTGGAGCTTCAACAGCAGCAACATGGGCGTTAATTAACTATTACGGAAAAGAAGGATACAAGAAAATAGTGGATAGTGTACTAGATTTAACAAAATATACGTATACTATACTTAAAGATATGAAACATGTTCATGTAGTACATAAACCAGAACTAAATCTATTATCATTTATATCTGACAATATGGAAGTGGATGTATTACAGGAGAGATTGCTTGAGTATGGTTGGAGAGTGTCAGTATCAGAATATCCTCATGCAATAAGATTAGTATTAATGC
Source organism: uncultured Methanobacteriaceae archaeon (assembly GCA_902782945.1). Lineage (GTDB taxonomy): Archaea > Methanobacteriota > Methanobacteria > Methanobacteriales > Methanobacteriaceae > Methanosphaera > Methanosphaera massiliense. Next base: position 26 of record CACZOU010000096.1, on the reverse strand, counting down.
CTCATATTAAGAAAGAACATATAAAT
>CACZOU010000095.1 GCA_902782945.1 uncultured Methanobacteriaceae archaeon | reverse complement strand
TGTTTGATTGTTAACAACCTTAAAAAAATTCTATATCGTTAGATAATTAATATATTTTGCCTAAGGGGTCACGATGTCTTGACAAAAGTTATTATTGTTTTTTTTATAATATTTGCATAAATTACATATTTTACAATTAGTACAAGTTGGATTTTTAGCCTTACAATAATATCTACCAAATAATACTAACTGATGATGAAGTTTTCCTAATTCATCTTTTTTGAACTTTCTATTAAGTTTCTTTTCTATTGTATGAACATCATCATTATCTTTAGCAATTCCAAGTCTCACAGAAACACGCGCGACATGTGTATCAACTGCAATAACATTTTCATTAAATAGATTCGCAAGAAAAACATTAGTTGTTTTTCTACCTACTCCAGGAAGGGATTCTAAATACTGTCTATTATTTATAACAACACCATTAGTATCTGCTAATAATCTTTTTGATATTTCAATAATATTACTTGCTTTCTTATTATAATTACCAAGTGGTTTAATAATATTCTTAACATCTTCAATATCAGCATCTGCAAGTTTCTTTAATGTATCATATTTATTATATAAAATACTAGTTACTCTGTTTACCATTTTATCAGTAGTTTGAGCAGATAACATAACAGATATTAATAATTCATAATCTTTTTCATAATTGAGTTCACAATGAGGATTAGGAAATAGAGAATCTAAATATTCTACTACACTATTCATTTAACCAATCATAATCAAATAGTTCTTGCTTCTTACTATCTTTTTTCTTTCTAAATTCCTCATTGTTTTTTGTAACATCTTCTTTAGTTTTAATACCTTTTTTCTTCCACTCATGTATTATTCTATCTATATACCTAAAGTTACTAACGCCATTATATGTCGCTTCCTTTAAAGCGAGTTTTAATATCTCTTCTGATGTATCATTCAACCAATCACTAACTAGTTCATACTCAATAGGTGATAATGTCCTTCCAAGTTCAGTTTCAAAAGTATCATAGATAGTTTTATCGTCATTAGTCTCTTCTTTCTTCATAATAAGCAAGCCTAATTTTTCATATAAACAATCAAGTATACATACTTCTGTATTCACACCATTAATTTTTTTAAGCTCAATTTTAAGCATTCCCTTTTCTTCTAAATTAGATATCATCTCAAGTAATAATGGAAGTTTTATATCCATTGCATCTGATATCATTTTAGGATTATATTCTTTACTATTAATTATAAATATTAAAATAATTAATTCCTGTTCTATTAAATTTAGTTTTTTATAATTAATTAGTAAAAAATAAGGAATATGTGCATCTTTTGTCTTTAATAAATTAACAATCTTATCCATTATTCACCTCGAAATTTATCTAAAATATTTGTAAAACACTCTGGTAGTTCACTGTCAAATTCCATATATTTATGGGTTGTTGGATGAATAAAGCCTAGTGTTTTGGCATGAAGACATTGTCCAGTTTTGTCTATTAATTTACGTCTTCCATATACTGGATCATTCACAACAGGATGTCCTATATAATTCATATGAACTCTAATCTGATGAGTACGCCCTGTTTCTAATCTAAGTTCAATTAAAGTAGCATCCTTAAATCTTTCAAGAACTTTAAAATGAGTAATTGCATCCTTACTATTTATACTACCAACAGCCATTTTCTTTCTATCGCTTTTATCTCTCATAATCGGAGCATCTATAACTCCTGTATCATTAGGTATTACTCCCCACACTAATGCGATATATTTTCTTGTAATTGTTTTTTCTTGTAATTGTTTTGATAAAAAATCATGCGCTTTATCATTCTTAGCTATCATAAGTAGTCCTGTTGTATATGCATCAATTCTATGAACTATCCCTGGTCTAAATTCTCCATTAACTGTACTTAAATTATTACTATGATTAACAAGCGCATTAACCAAAGTTCCACTTTTATTACCAACAGCTGGATGTACTACCATACCATTTGGTTTATTAACAACCATTACGTCATCATCTTCATAAACAATATCTAACTTAATATCTTCTGCTTCAACT
>CACZOU010000094.1 GCA_902782945.1 uncultured Methanobacteriaceae archaeon | reverse complement strand
TAAACTTAGGTTAAACGAATCAGAATTATATATTGTATACATATGTTGCTTTTATAATAGATTTTATTTATTTATTTCTTAATTTATTTTGTAGTTATTTAATATAAATTTGTATTTATTACTATTTTGTTTATTTATTATTTTTCTTTTAGATTCTGATAGCTAATTATTAAATTGTTATATAACATATAAATAATAAATTAAGTGTTATTGTAAAACTAGAAGACATCAACTTCTGAGGACTATTTATTGTCTTATAAAAAGATTAATTATATAATTTATTTAATGTTTCTTTTGTATTTAAATTTCTCTTTTTAATCGTCTTAATTTTCTTTTTTAGAATTATTTGAATTTATACAAATTTATTATTGATTTTTATTTATTTATAGTAGTAATATTTATATGTTATCAAGTTATATTATTATTTAATTGATTAAAATGTGGAAGTTGATATGATAATTAATGATAAATCTAGTGTCTCTGAGGATGATATTTATTTCACGGTTACGGCTCTTGATATTTTTCATGGTATTAAGCCATTCCGAGTTGGTAGTATTGTTAAGCTTGTGAAGGATTTTGGTAATAAGTTTGATAGTGAGGCTATTCGTGTTGATCTTCGTTATGCTGGTCCTTCTGGTTATGTTGCTAATAGTGTTAGAACTGTGGCTTTAGGTACTATGAGTAGTGGTCGTTTGTATGATAAAATATTAGATGAGGACTTTGGTATTGTCAGGTTCATCTTGGGTAGTGTTGTGATTTGTAAATTACTTACCCATGATGAAATTGAGGTTTTACGTAGTAATCCTGAGTGTGATATCAATTATTTATAAGTAATGTTAGAGGTGTTTTTGTTGAGTAATAGTTTAGAGGATATCTTCAATAGTTTTGAGTATTGTGAAGTGCAGAGTTATATGAATCTTTCACTCGTTGGTATTAAGAGTTCTAAGTCTTTTAGTGGTGTTGATATTCTTCCCCTTGAAAAAGGCCTGGATCTAGGTCTTGTTGAGATTAATGAGACTGAGCCCGAGAATGTTAACATGTTGTGTGTGTCTAATAATGCTGTTACTCCCCTTATTATTTTGGATGGTGAAGAAATTATTGGTGCTAAACAGAACAGGATTTCTAACTCTACTTATATTATTGAGGCTAAAAGTAGTATGAATATCATGGTTTCCTGTACTGAAGCTGGCAGATGGAATTATACATCTAAGCACTTCCGACATTCAGGATATTTTGCAGAGTCTCGTGTTAGACGTGCTAAGGCTGAGGATGTTGGTAAGTCATTGAAAAATAGTGGTAGGAGATGTTCTGATCAATCACGTGTATGGGATACTATTGATGATGTTAACAAGGAAATGAACGTTGAATCAGAGACTAGTGCTCTTAGAGATATGTATACCATTAACAAGAAAAAATTAAATAAATATGTGGACCATTTCCCATACAGAGATGGTATGATTGGCTGTGTTATCCTGGTTAATGGTGTTGTACTTGGCATTGAATTACTGTTTAACCAGTCATGGTATCGTGATAATCATAGAAGAATAGTGGAAAGCTATGTTCCCGAAGCTATTATACGCCAGGACGATCATGAGAAGTATTATGATGTATCTACTGTTATAGATAAATTTATCAGTGAAATCACCTCTTCTAGTATTGATGAATTTGAGTGTGTGAGCATGGGCCGTGATATTCGTGTTGATGAAGGTGATATTGTTGGCCAGGCAACCCTACTTGATGATAATCCAATTAATGCATCATTTTTCAGACGAGTAGAATCATAAATAATCATCACCACCACACTTTTTTTATATTAATAGTTATAGATATATTCATAAAATAGAATGAATTCCATGTAGGAGTAATCTGTCAAATGGTAACTGATGAGACATTGAAAAAGTTAGAAGAGTACAGGAAAGAAAAGCAGAACTACCTTGATATTATTAACTTGAATTATGATAAGGCATTCAAAGTGTACACGTTACAGTATCTTTATGAGTTATATGATTGTAATTTCCCATTACATGATAAAGTTAAAAGTATTCCAGTAATTGGATACTTTGACAAATATGAAGAGTTAACAGACGAGGAGGGATGTATGAGTTACCAGTTTACTGGTGATACTCCACAGATTGGCTGTCGTATTATAACTCATACATTACGTGTACATCCATATAATACTAGTAATGATGAAATATATATGGAGTATGGCCACTACTACACATATAATAATAGTAAACGGACTAATTATTACAGATTACTAACATATACTGATAATGGTGAGGTTGTTGAATCATTTAAGCCACCAATACGTATATTCTAAAAGAATAAAAAGATTAATAGGGAGTTTTGATATTATGACATTACTTGATGTTATGCTAAAAAGACGAAGCATAAGAAAATACACTGATGATAAAATTAGTGATGAAGACCTTAATAAGATACTAACAGCAGGTTTACTTGCACCTACCAGTCGTAATAGAAAACCATGTGAATTTATAGTAGTTAAAGATAAAGATACCTTAAAAAAATTATCAAAAGCTAAAAAATCTGGATCAGATATGCTTAAAGATGCAAATGTAGCCATAGCTGTTTTTGCAGATACAAAAAAGGCTGATACATGGATTGAAGATTCATCTATTGCATTAACATATATGGACCTTATGGCTGCTAGTCTTGGTATTGGTAGTTGTTGGTGTCAATTCCACCTACGTAGTTCACTACTCGGTAAGGATGCTGAAGACACAGCATGTGAAGTACTTGGTATGGGTGATAATTATCGTATCGTTGGAGTACTATCCCTCGGTGTTACTAAGGACCAGCCAGAGCCTCATACTCTTGATGATATTGATAAAGATAAAATACATTACGTAAACTAAGTTATATACGTATAAGAATAACCAGAAGTAGTTATTATAACCACCACTCACCATAATTTCTTTTTTTAGATTGAGTAATTTAACTTAAATTTATATAGCCTGAAAAGTAATTAGATATTTTTTCCACCATATAACCAAATATTCAATATAATTTTTTTAAGTATTCATTATATTCTTAGACATCGTTTTGGTATTGTTATTTTCCAATTATTTTTCCTCATTTTAATCCCATTAATTTTATAAATTAAACAAGATATACAGTTAAACAACCAAAATTAATAAAAATTATGGAGGAAAACAGTATATGAGAACGAAGAGTATTGTGGTAATATGTGCAGTAATCATAGTAGTATGTGCTATAGCTGTAGGAGCATATTACACACTTCAACCACAATATAAAACAATAACAATGAGTGGAATAACACTCGAAGTACCAAACAGTAATGCAGTAGTAAATAACACATCAACTAACTATAATACCTATGATGACAAGGACAATAATCTATCAATAAAAACATGGGCATATCGTGATATGAATGAATTAAATGAAACAGCACAGGCAGGATGGGATATCGGAACACAGTATGGTAGTAATCTAGGCCAAAATGTAACATATGATAATGTATCAGTGTCAAATAAAAGTGGAACATACTCCTATTATGAGGCAGATATACAGAATGAATGCATAATCCTCATAACAGGAACAGACATAGACCAAGTGACACATGTAGCTAAAAGTATTAATAAAACTGGAATAAACCCCGTAGGTGGAAACTTAACTCTAGAAAACATGACAAACAATACAACAATAATTAATAATACAGATAACAGTCAAAGTACCTCTACAGCATCCACTAATACAAGAAAGAACGCGAAAACAAGTAGTGATATAGGTAGTAGCTCAAGTAGTGATGATAGTGAGTACGAGGATGTACCTATTCCAGGTTCTAATGGAAAAACTGTTAAAGCAAAGGATACTGGATTTACAGATTATGGACATAGATATGAAACAGCAGATGGAAAAGCAATCTATGTCTAAAAAAAGATAAAAGAATTAGAAAACAATTTCTCTAAACATTTTGAATGCTCTATCACTTATAAAAAAAATAGAAAGTGTAGAGCATTAATATTCATGTTTTTATTGGATGTCAAAGAATTCATTTCTTGCTTCCACCATTGCTTTTATGTTTTTTTCTGGTGAAAGTGGTGCAATCATACAGCTAGGTAGTAGTACATCTACTCCTTTTTCTAATGCTTCGGTTACTTCTTCTTTTACAACAGCTGGTGATTTCATAAATAGTGTGTCTGTTGTTGATATGTTTCCACAGATTGCAGTGTCTGCTCCTATTTTTTCTCTTACTTGTTTTGCATAATTTACATCCACATCATCTGCTATACTTATTCCATCGTATCCACATGTCATCATATTTTCTAATTGAGCATTTGTGTCTCCACATATGTGTAATACTATTGGTATGTCTGATTCTTCAGTTAATGTTTCGTGGAATGGTGTTAGTAATTGATAGTAGATTTCCGGGGCTATTAGTTCAGGTGTTCCGTTTGGCTCGTATAGTACTATTGCATCCATGTCTAAATCATTGTATAGGTGTATTTATTCTATTAATCCATCTGTTATAGCATCTAATGCATCTTCTACATCAAAATAGTCTGTAGCTATTTTTTTAAGTATTCCTTCTATTCCTAAGCATTGTCCAAGTACTGTTATTGGTCCACTCATTGCTCCTATTATTGGCACGTCTTTATCATCATATTCTTCGTGTAGTATTTTTGTTGCTTCAATTAGAGCTGGGAATCTTGCATTGTGTATGTAGTCGTCTGGCATTTCCACATCACTTACATCCTTGAATGGTGCATGTGTTGTGCTTGATGAGTTATCATGGTCTGTTAGTGCTACTTCACATCCCATTGCTTCTGCTTCAAAACATAGGTCAAATGGTAGCACCATACTTTCTAGTCCTACATACCTGTATGCACTTGATGCTATTTTTGCCATTTGTTCTGCATCTCTGTGTCCCTTTGGCCAGGAGGTTCCATCTTTAACCATTAATTCTGTCATGCATGTTGCAGGAAATGAACCTACAGGTGTTATATCAGTATCTTTATTTGTTAAAGCGTTTATTAAATTGTCTTTTAAATTAATATCCATATTCATCTTAATCACCACAATAAGATAATTCTAGTGAATCTAAACAGATAACCAGACAATTACCTTATAATATCCGATTATCCCCCAAATTCTATTTTATTATTTAAAAAAAGACTTATATATAGTTTTTATAGGTTTATATTAGAATATAACTCGTTTTTATAAAAAATAAGTGTTATTTTCAAAGTTTTAATCTATATAAATGATAAGTTTTGGATTATTAGAATCAGATTATTAGAAGAATTATCTTTATTAATAAGGATAAAAATATAAAATGTTTTTAGGAATGCTAAACAGCGACAATATAAACTCCTTCGAATCACTGAAATACTTCTTAAACAGTACCTTCAGAATCGAAATTTTAATGTCGTTATATGACACAAATAAGACAATAAAAGAATTAAAAACAGATTTAAACAAATCAGAAAGTAATCTCCTACATTACCTAAAAGACTTAGAAGAAAAAGAAATAATAGAAAAATTCAATGACTACTACTCCCTAACATCCTATGGATACATAATATCAAAACAATTATATAAATTCTTTGAGAACTGGAATAGTATAAACAATAACATAGACTTTATAGATAATCATATAGAGCCAAATCTACCACTAGACTTAACACTAAATATGGATGTATGGGAAGAAGCTGAAATAATTCAATCCACCCACTTAGACTACAACTATGCATCACACCAATACAAGGAATTACTCCTAGAATCAAAAAATATCAAAGTAATACTACCAATACTATCACAATTCCATATACATGCAATACTCGAATCACTACAAAACAATAAGGGACATCTTGATTTAATAACATCCAAGCTAATCATGAAAAAAATACAGAAATCAGACCTAGGACCATTATTCAAAGAACTAGAAGACAAAAACCAGATAAGCATATGGTACTCCAACAGCCACGTAAAACTAAACAAATTCCTCACATGCACCGAAAACTTCATATCACTATTTCTATTCTATAATGATGGAAACTGTGATGACTCAGAAATGCTATTAGTACAAGACCAGAAGAAAGTGGATAAAATGAATCAATTAATCGATGAAAACAAGTTAAACTTCTAAAATTTACTCTAATTTTTTTATATAAAGATAGTCTAGTCACCCAAAAAAAGTAATTATTAGAATACTTGAATAAGTATTCAGTTTATTTTCGTAATTTAACTAAGTAGATTATATTTATTTTTATTTTCTTATTAACTCTTTATATATTTAACTATTTATTACATCATATACTTGAATGATTAGACAATTTAGTTAATATATTTTATGTAGTATTTATTATTTGTCCATCCTGTACAGTCACTATTCTATCAGCTTGACTTGCTACAGTAGGATCATGTGTTACTACTATTAATGTTACATTATGTTCCGTGTGTAATTCTTTTAGTAGTTTCATTATTTTTTGGCTTGTCTTTGTGTCTAGTGCTCCTGTTGGTTCATCTGCCAGGATTATCCGTGGATTGTTTACTAGGGCTCTTGCTATTGCTACTCTCTGTCTTTGTCCACCAGACATCTTAGTAGGATTTTGATGTAATTTATCTTTTAGTCCCACATCTTCTAGTAATCGTATTGCCTTTTCCTTATCTTTCTTTGAAATTCTATTAGACTTTGATAGTAGTGGTATTTCCACATTTTCTAGTACTGATAGGTTTGGTATTAGGTTATGTAGTTGAAATATGAATCCTATTTCATCACACCTGAATTTGCTCAGGTTTTGTTTAGTGTTTACCACGTCTACTCCATCTACTATGATTGTTCCATCATCTGGCTTATCTAGTGTTCCTATCATGTTTAGTAGTGTTGATTTTCCACTACCTGATGATCCTATTATTGACACGAATTCTCCTTTTTTTATTGTTAGATTTAGGCCATTTAATGCCTTGGTCTGACCATTATCATAGTATTTCTTGAGGTTTCTTATTTCTATTATATTTTCTGACATACATTACCCTCTTGTTATTCATATCTTAGTGCTTCTGTTGGTGCTAGTCTGGATGCTTTAATTGCTGGATATAATCCTCCCAGTATTCCTACTATTAGTGCAACTGCAAATGCTCTGATGAATATGCCAATGTTGTATGTTAGTGTCATATCTCCACCAGTGATATTAAATAGAATTATTACTGCTAGTAGTCCTAGTATTGTTCCAATTATTCCAGATATGATTGTTAGTACTATTGATTCACCCATAATCATTGTCAGTACTTTCATACTAGTCCATCCTACAGATTTTAGTACTCCTATTTCACGTGTTCTCTCAAATACTGTCATCATCATAGTATTTATTACACCTACCCCTCCAATGATTATTGCTAATGCTTCTATTGCTGTTGTAGCAGCATTTACTACTGACATCATATTTTCTGTTGTCTTCTCCATTTCATCAGAGGTTATCGTGGATAATGTGTCATTATACTGGTTTTCTATATTATTGTTTACTGTTTCTACTGTTGTGTTATCATCTACTTTCACTGCTATTGTTGATACTTCATTCTGTGAGTTTGAATCGTTTTGCAGTGTTTCTAGTCCTGTGTATATTGCTCCATCTGTAAACATTGATCCAGTCTCATAGGTTCCTACTATCTTATATTGTTCTCCTAGTATTGTTATATTATCTCCTATTGTATAATTTTCAGAATCTACTACGCTTTTTCCTACTATTACTTCTCTCTTGTTATCATTGTATGTTGAACCATTTATGGAGTTTATTCCTTCTAGTTCCAAGTCCTTGGAGTTCATTCCATATACTGTTATGGCTCCAGGTCCTGTGCCTGTGGGGTCTGTTATTGATACTTGAAGTAGTCCTGCTGTCTGTTTTACTCCACTAATATTTTTTAATTCATCTACATATGACTCATTTAGTGAGCCACTTGCTCCTCCCATCATTGATGAGCCTAATGGCATTGCTGTTATTTCAGCTGTTCCCTCTTGTAATGTTGTTTGTGTTGATTCTTCTAGGGATGCTGTTATAACACCTAGTGCTACTATTGTTGCTATCCCTATTGCTATTCCTACTATTGCTAGGAAACTTCTTGTCTTGTTTCTAAATGGATTTCTTATCATTAATTCAAGGTAATTCAATAAAAATCATCTCACTAATAATTTTACTATTATAGCCTATCTTTTTATTATTAATATACTCTTACATTCCATATATAATTAAGTACTAACTAGGACATACGCATTTATTAGATGTATTTATGTTCATAGCCATATTTTGGACTATATGCCTCATATTCACCAGTGAATGGATTATAAGACTCCCTGATACTACCATCATGTGATTGAATATGATTAACACCATCCGAACTTATCCATTCATGAACATAAGCACCATATTTAGGTGAATACTGATAATAGCTTGAATCATTAGTTATATGATAATGTAGGTCATTATTGCTATTATTATTTGAATTATTCCCATCAGGTACTGATGCAATAAAATAGAAATACACTAGGAATGCTATTAATAGTATAACTACTATTTCTAGTAGTATTATTTTCTTAGGCTGAATAATTAACCAAACCCCCTGTATATCCTATTATTTATTTACGATTGCTAGTGAAAACATCAAATAATTATTATTTTTGATAATCTATAATTTATGATTATCTATTATTGTCATAATATTTAATAATTTATTAGAAAAAATATATAAGAAGATAAACACAATAAATAATAGAAGATAATAATTAATCCCTAGAAGGTGTACCAATAGGATAAATAAAATATTTCAAAAAGTAGAAGAACAGGGTGATAATATATGAAAACAATAGAAATCTCTGATGATATTTACAATATGCTACGAGAATTACAGGAAACTAATGAATCAATGGATGATGTAATAGGAAAATTACTCGACCAATACTATGACGATGTTAATAATGGTAAACTAAACCAGGAAGTAGAAGAAGAATTTGATGATGAAATTTACTATTAATTAATGGATGTGAATAATAATGACCTCTATTGATTTATCAGATGAACTGCTAGATACCCTAAAACAAATAAAGGAAATGTATCAATTTGACTCAATAGAAGATGTAATAATAAATCTTGTGAATGCTAACATCCACCTAATGAATGGTGACATCTATGCAATGTTTAGAACATTAGGTGTTGAGGATAGGGATACACTTAATCTTATCCTAGAGATGGCAGAAGATTACTATGACAACCAGGAACAATATGAGTTAGCAATGACGGAAGAGAATGGATTCCATCCAAGCTATGGTGGATTTGAAAATAATCGATGAAAAAAAAATTAAACTCATATCTCTTTATTTTGATATATATTCATCCCTTGCTGTTATCATTGCATGCACATTCTCCTCTGGTGAATGAGGTGGAACAGAACAACTACTACAAAGTATATCTACTCCTTTTTCAAGAGCATTTACTGATTCATTTATAACATCATCCATTGAGCCTAATAGTAATGCTTTGTTAGTTGAGATATTACCACAAATCTTTGTATTACTATTTAATTCAGCACGCTTATTCATCACATAATCAAGATCTACAGCATTCTCAATACTAATAGCATCATAACCCACTCTTAGCATATCTGGTATAATAGGTGTTGTATCACCACAGATATGAAGTATTGAACCTGACTGAATATTATCGGATAATAATTCTAATTCTGGCGTGACAAGTCTTTTAAAAATATCCGGATTAAGCAGGTCTGATGATGAGCTTGGCTCACATACACATATAGCATCAACACTATATGAGTCAATCTTACTTGTAAAATCAAGTAATGCATCTGTTACGATACTTATAGCCTCCTCAATTTCAAAGTAATCTGTTACAACAAGTTTTAATAATTCTTCTATGCCCAGTAGTTGTCCTAGCAGTGTGAATGGACCTACAACACCCACAATTAATGGCACTTCCTGATATTTTTCTTGTATCTTTTCTATTGCATCAAATAATACTGGCATTCTACCATTATATAGAAAGTCATCTGGTATACTAATATCATCTGGATTGTTAAATGGTGTTTCTATTACTTCTGGTCTTTGGTCATCACTTCTTAAATCTACCTTGCATCCTATTGCCTCTGATTCTATGGTCATGTCAAATGGTATGTTTATTCCCTCAATACCACTATAATTATATGGTGCTGCTGCTAGTTCCATCATATTATCTGCATCAGTATGTGCTTCTGGGAATTTTGCACCTGTTTTTTCCATGTATTCCATTAATACTATTGTTGTTATAGGTGCTACTGGTGTTATCTTTGTACTACTTGTTAAGCTATTCTTGAAGTTTTCTTTATAATTAATCATTATTTAATCCTTAACCATTATTTCATTAATAATTTATTTATCATTATTAGTATGTTAAATATTCTATTTAACTTATAAATATAAAAAAAAGTGTGTTTGTTATGTGTAATTATTATAAAAATAGATGTATTTAAAAAATTAAAATAAGAGAAGTAGAAGATAAATAAAAGTACCTCCTACTCTGAAATTATATTATTATTCTGTAACTGTTAGTGTTGAGTCTATTTCTCCACGGTAGTAATTATCAGCTAGGAATACTG
>CACZOU010000093.1 GCA_902782945.1 uncultured Methanobacteriaceae archaeon | reverse complement strand
GGTATAAAAGACAAATTAGCTGAAGCAATACATGACGAGATAGGATTAAGAGTTAATGTAACACTTGTAGAACCAAAAACTATAGACCGTGTTGATTCAGGAAAAGCAAAAAGAGTAATTGATAAAAGAAATGAATAAAAAAAATATTAAGATGTGAAAATATGTCAGACATTTATGTAAACCAATTATCTATATTTTTAGAAAACAAGGAAGGAAGAATGTTAAACACCCTTGATATCATAGAGAAATTAGGCATTAATATAAGAGCATTATCCATAGCTGATACATCTGAGTTTGGTATACTTAGATTAATCGTTACAGAACCAGACAAAGTAAAAGAAGTTCTAGAAAAAAATAATTTCATTGTAAAAATTACAAAAGTATTAGCTGTTTCAATTAGTGATGAGCCTGGAGGACTAAATCAGGTTCTAAGAATATTAGATGATGCAAATATAAACCTGGAATACCTATATGCATTTGTAGAACAAAAAACCTACCATGCTATAGTTATACTAAAACTAGAAGATATGGAGAAAGGAACAAAAATATTAGAAGAAGGAAATGCAAATATTATTTCTCCAGAAGAAATATACTCCATATAATCATTTCCTTAACCTTCACTTTTTTTAATACTATTTTTTACATGAATTATATCCATCATTAAATGCTTTGATGTTAATATCTATTGATTTTGGTGGAAGATTATCCTTCATTGTGTCAATTACTGATTCTGTATCTAATGGGAATGTTGATATTGCTGTTGCTCCACCAAGCATTGCCATGTTCATAGATAATGGATGTCCAGCATTTAATGCTATTTCATTTGCATCCATGCTATAAACCTCTGCTACTTTACTATCTAATTCTGATAATATATCATCAATTTCTGGATAATCAATGTCTTGCTGATTAATTGTTGATGGAAGTACAGGAGATGTGTTTAATACTATGATTGTATCCTTACTTGTTTTTTCTAGTGCACGTGAAGCTTCTATTGGTTCAAATGCTAGAACTAAATCAGCATGTCCACTTTGAATTATAGGACTTTGATCTTCACCAATCTTTAATTCTGTGGAAACTACTCCACCTCTCTGTGACATTCCATGTATTTCACTCATAACAACATTTTTATCTAATTTAAGTGCTGTTTCCCCTATTACTATAGATGTTTTTATTATACCTTGTCCACCTATACCACAAATATAAATATTATATGCCATGAATATCACTCCTGTTTATGAATTGCACCTGTAGGACATACGTCTATACAAACTGCACACTTATTACAATCCAGATTGATTGTTATTTCACCATTTATTTCATTTAAACTAGGACATGCTAGTTGATCTATACATTTGTTACAGTGTACACATTTACTATTATCAACTACTACCTTATAATTACGTGCTCTTATTTCTTTCTTATTAATTAAATTACATGGATATTTAGCAATAATTACAGATACTCCATCATAGTCTAATGCTTTCTTATAAACATCAATCATGTCATTAACATTTAATGGATTGATTGTTTCAACAAATCCTACACCAATAGATTTTACAAGTGCTTCTATTGATATTGCTGGTGCTTCATCACCCATACCATCAATTGGTATTCCAGGGTTTGTTTGTCCACCAGTCATAGCAGTAATTCTGTTATCAAGTACTACTAATGTGAATTTGGTTTTATTATGAACAGCATTTATAAGAGGTGGTATTCCTGCATGGAAAAATGTTGAATCTCCAATAAAACTTATTATTGGCTGGTCTTCTGTTGCTTTACTAAAACCGCAGCTTGTACCTACACTAGCACCCATTGACATAAGATAGTTTGCCATGTTATATGGTGGTGCTATTCCTAGGGTGTAACATCCGATATCTGATGGATGTATACTTTCAATATCTAAGTTTAAGCTGTTTATTGCTTGCCTTGCTGCATAGAATGATGCTCTATGAGGACATCCAGAACATAATGTAGCTGGTCTTGATGGTAATGGAATCTCGGATTTAGTATTAGCAATTACATCAGTATCTACTGATAATAATTCACATAATGCATCACTTATAATATCTGGAGTATATTCAAATATCTCTGGAAGCATGCCGTCCTTTTTACCATGAATTTTAACATCAAGATTATTTGCTCCTGCAACTGCTAATGTTTCCATTTCATTAATTGGATCTACTTCTTCCACAACAAGTACCTCATCATTATCTACTAGGAATTGTTTAACAAGTTCTTCAGGAAATGGATGTGAAAATCCTAGCTTTAAAATGTTAACATTAAAATTATTTTTATTAACTACATCTGCTACATAGTTATATGCTCCACCAGATGTGATTATTCCAATGTTAGAACCTTTATCAATTACCTTGTTTAGTGGACTGTTATTTGATACTTCTCGTATATCTTTTATTTTTTCTACCAGATTTTTATGCATTGTTCTTGCTATTTCTGGTACTGGTACATGTAATCCTTCATTTTTGAATTCACCAGAGGTAATCTGATTTTTTGTGTATTTACCTGTTTCAACAATACCTCTCATATGTGAAACTCTAGTTGTTGTTCTTACAATAACAGGAGTGTTAAATTTATCTGAGATATCATATGCATATATGATAAAATCTTTTATTTCCTGTGGATTTGATGGTTCAAATATAGGTATATTTGCCTGTCTTGCAAAGTGTCTTGTGTCTTGTTCATTTTGTGATGAAAATGTAGAAGGATCGTCTGCTACTAGTAATAAGAAACTACCTTCTACTCCCATGTATGCACTAGTCATTAATGAATCTGCAGCTACGTTTACACCTACATGTTTCATGAATGAGAATGTACGTAAACCAGAACTTGCAGCAGCTGATGCTACTTCAACAGCTACCTTTTCATTTGATGAAAATTCAAAGTATACATTAGCATCTTTTGCTATTTTAAATAAGATATCCCCTATCTCTGAGGAGGGTGTTCCAGGATATGTTGCTGCTAATGAAAGACCAGCTTCTAAAACTCCACGAACTGCTGCTTCATTACCTAGCATGAAATATTTCTCATTTTCACCCGGACTTAGTAAGTCATTTATAATCATATTTCTTCTCCTTATAAATTCATAAAATAGTATTAATAAAAAGTCTTAATTATCATAGATGAATTCTATAATTAATAATTATGATAATATATCTATTTTATAAAATATTTAAGTTATGATAATAAAAATAATATTTACTTTAAAATGAAATATATAATAGATATAACAAAATAATAATTATATACTAGAATTATAATAATTCGTTAGACATATTAAAATAATTTAATAAAAAACATGTTAATTATAGTTATAAAAATTAGGGGTAGCATATGATTACTGTTAACGTTAAAAGATATGATCCAGAAGAAGATAAACATTATATTGAATCATATGAAATTGAAAAAACAGATAATATGAAAGTTTTAGATGCATTACAGCAGATAAACAATAAATATGATGCGAAAATAGCCTACAGATACTCTTGTAGAGCCGGACAATGTGGGTCATGTGCAATAAAAATAAATGGAAAAGCAAAACTTGCATGTAAAGCAGAAATTAATGATAATGACACATTAGAGCCATTAGATTTCAAAGTATTAAGAGATTTAATTGTTGACCGTGAACCATTAAACTCAAAAACAAAAGAATTAAATCTATATATGGCATCAGAAGATTGCGTTTCTAACCAAAAAGAACCATCCAAACTAAAACCAGAAACATATGCAAGAACAGAACCATTACGAGGATGTATAGACTGTTATTCATGTATATCCATGTGTCCAGTTATCAAAAAAACAAATGAATATGTAGGTCCATACTTCATGAGAGCATACTCAGATATATGTTTTGATCCACGTGAAGATTTCTCAAGAAGTGAAGAAGCAGTAGATTCAGGAATATACTGCTGTACATCATGTGGTCAATGTTCTAAAACATGTCCGAAAGAAATTGACATCTATGGAAAAGCAATAGAAAAACTAAGAGCTCAAATATGTTCTGAAAAAGAAGGACCATTAGCTAAACATATAAAAATAAGAGAAGCAGTACTTGGAACTGGTCGCAGTGTACAGCCCGATGAGAATAGTAAATATCCTGAAGGATTTATAAAAGAATACAACAAACAACATCACTTCGAAGAAAAACCAAAAATAGCATTCTTCACGGGATGTATGATTGATAATAAACTTCCATGGATTGCAGAGTATTTCGTGAAAATATTATCAAAACTAGGATATGAAGTAGATATTCCAGAAGGACAAGTATGTTGTGGCTCACCATTAATGCGTACAGGACAGGTGGATATAATACCAGACCTTGTAAATACAAACTATGAAATCTTTAAAGATTATGATTTAGTATTAACTGTCTGTGCTGGTTGTGGATCAACACTGAAAAATAATTATCCTGATTATGGTGTAAAACTCAACGTAATGGATATTACAGAATTCCTACAGGGCAAACTTAACACTGAAGATATGAAAAAATTAAATCTTAGAGTAACCTATCACGACCCATGTCACCTAGTTCGTGGACAAGGAATATCCGAGGAACCACGTAACATATTAAAACAGATGAATGGTGTAGAATTTATAGAAATGGATAAACCAGATCTCTGTTGCGGTGCTGGTGGAGGAGTAAAATCAGGAAAACCAGAAATAGCAAATGCATTAGCAGATGATAAAGTAGAAATGATAGAAAAATTAGATGTTGATTATGTTGTAACTATTTGTCCATTCTGTGAATTTAATATACAAGATGCATTAAACAGAAATAACTCTGATACATCAGTTATCAATTTAATGGAATTATTAAATCAAGCATATGAATAAAAAAAATATTATTATTCATATCTTTTATTTAATCTCTTTTTTTAAAAAATAATTATTATTACTATACTTAAAATAATAGATACAATCCTCGCCTTAATATAATACTGCTGTTCCATTAACACTAACTAGTATAGTATTACCCATAGTACCGCCTAGATTACTGTATTTTATCCTAATATTTAGTATTGCATTAGCACCTAATAATTCAGCCTTCTCTACCATACTATCTATTGCTACTTCTCTTGCTTTTCTTAGTTCTATTTCATATGATGATGTTCTTCCACCTACAACATCTCTCACACCAGAAAAGATGTCTTTATAGACGTTAGCTCCTACTAATCCTTCACCATTTACTATTCCATAATACTTTTTAATGGTTTTTCCTTCAATATTAGGTGTTGTTACTAATAACAAATTATCAACTCTTAGCATTGTATTAATAATATTTTATGTTTGTTGAAGTTAATAAATATTAAAAAAAAATAATTTATGAAAAAGAAGGTTAAGTTTAGAAATAAAAAAAAAATAATTTTTTTATTCAGATTTTTGTATATCAATATATTCCTGTCTTGTTAATGTAAAACAGGATAATATTCCCATTAATATTAACCAGATTCCTATAACTACTCCCATGTTCCATGGATTCTTAACTATTACACCTACTAATATGTATATAATACCAAATATTACGTCAAGTATTCCCATAATACGTAGAGGTTTAAATTTCCATGTTGCAATTAGATGTGAAATACCTGCTATTATCATTATAAATCCAAGAATATAAATCATGTAACTTGCAATTACTGAGATTACAGCAGGATTAAATAATAATAACCAACTGAATATTATACTAATAACAGCAAGAATTATTGATAAAATACCAACTGCTTTATTAAAAACCATTTGACCTGCAGCTATTGTAAATAACATTAATGCAACCATTAAAAACATGAAACCGGATATAATACCTATAGTCATTGTTGATACTAATGGAAAGAGAATAGATATAAGTCCCAGTAATATCAATATTAATGCAGAGAAGTTTAATTGAAAATTCCTTTTAAAATTCATCAGCATTATCCCTCCTCTTATTTTTATTAAAATATTATATGTAATACATTTATAAAATAATTGTTTATTAAAGAAATAATTCCCCAAGTTCAATATTGAAAAATGTTATTTATTCTAATTGTATAAAAATTCATTCTTAATAGGATAATAATTATTTGGGCTAGTTAAATATTTTAAAAATATCAGACAAATATATAGATAGTGATTCTTTTTGAAAATTTATACAGTATTTGTTGAACCAGAAACATCAGGAAACATAGGTTTTCTTGCAAGAAGTATGAAAAACTTTGGATTAACCGATATGGTATTAATTAATCCATGTGAACTAAAAGATGATGCATATTACCAAGCAATGCATGCAAAAGAAGTAGTACAGAATGCATCAATCTATGATACTTTAGATGAATTCTTTTCAGATAAAGAAATAACTTCAATAGTGGGAACTACAGGTACTCCTGGTGGAAGTTATAATATTCCAAGAATTCCAATAACACCTGAAGAACTTGGAAAGAAAATGAATGTGAACGGCAATATAGCTCTACTATTTGGAAGAGAAGGTGATGGATTAACTAATGAAGAACTAGAACAATGTGATGTTCTAGTATCCATCCCTACAAGTGATGAATATCCAATTATGAACATAACCCATGCTGCAACAATTATATTCTATGAAATATTCAAAAACAAGAAAAGCTATCCTATAAACAACTTAGACGTTGCAAGCTATGAAGATAAACAAGTGCTAACACAACTATCCGAAAGCATAATATCTAAATTAGATTACCCAGAACATAAAGAAAGACAAGCAAATATAATTGTAAAACGTATAATTGGACGAGCATTTATAGCAGGCCGTGAATCACGAACATTAAGAGGTACATTAAAACGTATAAATTCAAGAATTAATAATTCTCATGAGGAATAAATCTATGGCAATACTTAGTGACATTGATATAAAAAAATACCTAGATGAAGGTAAAATTGTAATTGACCCCTTAAAGGATGAGAAACAAATACAGCCATCATCAGTAGATTTAAGAATAGGAAATGAATTCAAAGGATTTAAGATAATAACAAAACCATTTATAGATCCTTTTGATGATACTGATTTAGAATCATACATGAGTTCCTTTACAATAGAAGAAGGACAACCATTCATAATACATCCAGGAGAATTTACATTAGCAACAACATATGAAACAGTTAAACTACCAGCAGACATTGTAGCACGGGTAGAAGGACGCTCATCAATGGGAAGACTTGGAATTACAATGCACGTAACAGCTGGATACATAGACCCTGGATTTGAAGGTAAAATAACTCTTGAAATTTCTAACATAGGAAAAATGCCCGTAGCATTATATCCGGGACAAAGAGTATGTCAAATAGTATTTGAAACAATGACATCACCATCAATAAAGCCATATGGTCATGAAGATAGAGATAGTAAATATATGGGACAAACAGGACCACAGGTAAGTAAAATAAAAGAAGATTTTGATATTAAAAATGGGGGAAAATAATGGGAAATGAAGAAATGATGAGTATATCAAAGAAAAGAGGATTTTTATATCCATCCTTTGAAATATATTCAGGAGTAGCAGGATTCTATGATTACGGACCACTTGGAGGAATACTAAAAAACAATATAATGAATCTCTGGAGAAAATATTATGTTGCACGTGAAGGATTCTATGAAATAGAAGCACCAACAATAATGCCAAGAGAAACATTAAAAGCATCAGGACACGTAGATAACTTCACAGACCCAATGACACAATGTACAGAATGTCATGAAGTATACCGTGCAGACCATATTATAGAAGCTGCAATAAACAAAGAAGTAGAAGGACTACCTGATGAGGAACTAACAAAGATAATTGAAGATAATAATATCGTATGTGAAAACTGTGAAGGTAAATTATCCCCTGTAAGAAGCTATAACCTCATGTTCAAAACAGAAATAGGTGTAAGTGGAAAACAAATAGGATACATGAGACCTGAAACAGCACAGGGTATATTCATAGCATTCAAAAGAATCAGCAGATTCTACAAAGATAAACTACCATTTGGAATAGTGCAACTAGGAAAATCATACAGAAATGAATTATCTCCAAGACAAGGAGTAATCAGATTAAGAGAATTCACACAAGCAGAAGCAGAAATCTTTGTTGACCCATCAGATAAAAGCCATAGATACTATAAAAACATAGAAGACTATGAATTAGAATTATACAGTCAAGAAGAACAATTAAATGATAAAAAACCAGTCAGGTTAACAGTGAAAGATGCAATAGAATCTAATGTTGTCTCAAGTGAAATGCTAGTATACCAATTAGTATTAGCACGTGAATTTTTAAAAGATCTTGGAATACCTAATGAAGCTATCAGATTCAGACAACACTTACCAGATGAAATGGCCCACTATGCAATAGATTGCTGGGATGCTGAAGTAAAAACAGACCAGTACGGATGGGTGGAAATCATAGGAATAGCAGACCGTACTGATTTTGATTTAAAATCACATATCAAACATAGTAAAGAAGATTTATCAGTATTCAAAGAATATGACACTCCTAAAAAAGTAGTTAAAACAACACCCTCATTTAACATGAAGAAGTTTGGTCCAACATTCAAAGGAGATTCTCCTAAAGCAAAGGAAATCCTAGAAAACACAAATCCTGAAGTAATTATTGATTCATTCAAGACAAATGGAACCTATAAATTCAATATAGGGGATAATGAATATGAAATTGATGATAGTTTCATAACCTTTGAAACAAAAGAGGAAGAAATACGTGGAGAAAGAATTGTACCGCACGTAATAGAACCATCATATGGTATTGATCGTATAATCTACTCAACACTCCTACACTCATATACTGAAGATGTATCAGAGGAAGGAGAAAAAAGAGCATACCTTAAAATACCCTCAATAATAGCCCCGATAAAAGTAGCTATACTACCATTAGTAAACAAGGAACCATTAGTAGATATTGCAAAGGATATAGAAATAACACTTCGTGAAAACAACATGATTTCATCATTTGATGGTAGTGGAACCATAGGAAGAAGATATGCACGTGCAGATGAAATAGGAGTTCCATTTGCAGTTACAGTAGATTATGATACTAT
>CACZOU010000092.1 GCA_902782945.1 uncultured Methanobacteriaceae archaeon | reverse complement strand
GGAATAAACCCAGTAGGAGGAAACATAACACTAGAAAACATGACAAACCAGACGGATAATATTACAAATAATACAACAATAAGTAATGATAATAATAAGGGTCAAAGTACAACACAAACAAAAAGCAGTTCATCAAATAAACCAGATTATACTGATACAGATGATTATAAGAAAGGATACATTGATAAGAACGGATATACTACAGGTAAAGGACAGTTTCAAGAAGCAGGACTTAGTCCACGAGAACAACAGAAACGGTTACAGGAAATAGGAGACAGTTAAATTATGTTAAACATACTCACACAATAAAAAAAGACAACTACTCTCCCCTTTTTTTTCGATACTATTTTGAACTGACTGAATAAAATAAAATACATAAAAAGAACAGAAAAATATGACTTAATTCTCATTGTATTACATACCAACTTATTATTTTCTTTGATTTTTTAAGTTACATGTATTTCAAAAGTAATATTGAATTTTACGCTTATATTTTTAATATTTAAAGATTTTAAATGATTTAATATTGTTTTTATGAAAAATTTTGCTATAAAAATTATGTTTTCTACATGCCATTTTTTTTTAAAAAAAGGAAAGTGGAAAATGTTAAAGTATTATTGTACTTCAACTGATTGAGTTCCTGTCTTATTGAGGTAACATATTCCAGTATAACCCTCAAGACCCTCTGAAACTGTAACTATACATAAATCAGGAACTATGTAATCGGGTGGTGGTGTTACTACTTTCACATATCCATTTGAATCCACTACCTGGGTGGTGTCATTTCCATCATTTAAGTTGATACCATCTTTAGAATATAATGTACTAACATTCACGGTTTCACCTGCATGACTAACACCTACTTCAATATTAGATTCATATGGCCGGTCTGGCTGGATATTGAATGAAGTATGATTAAATTTCATAGTAGAGTCGGGGTTACGTCTAGCTATAATAACTTCAGGGTTTTGTGAATAACCATAAGCGTCTGCAATAGGTTCCATAATTTCTGTTGTGTTAACATCATAGCTGACAATATCATATTGTTCATTTACAGTATGTTTTGTTGTGTATGTTTTTTCATCATTGGTAAATTGATATGATAAAGAGGATATATGTTTTGGCTGATGTGTTTTTTCATCAGTGTCTATTAAAAAAATACTTGTCATCTTATATGTTTTATTTGCATCATAGGAATCTTCTGTAGTACCACCACTCCATGCACCAATAGTATTACCATTAGCATCATAAGCATACAGGGTCACTGTAGCATTAGGCATATCTTCAGATAAATTATATAATGTATTAACGACACATGTATCTCCTACAGCATTAATTTTAACTCGCAATACATCGCTACTATTATCACTATCAGAAATAAACATAAATACTGCAACAAGTATTATTATGATTATTAGCACTGTTGTCCCTATTATTATGAACGATTTTCTCATATATTTCACCTCCATTAAATTGTTCTAATTAATTAAATATTTAATTCAACCAATTATTAATTGTTATGCTTATTAATAAGTAATTATATTAACTCATTATGTTAATGATAACATATAAATGAATTATACAAAAATAGGACGGTTTAAATATAAAAAAGTTAATGTTATAATAAAAACTAGTTTAATTTTATATTTTATAAATGCTAATAAAAATAAAATGGTAATGTTCAAAATAACTATTGAGATTTGTAGAAAGATATAATTTTTTCTTAAGTGGTTATATTTTGGAAAATTAGGATTTTAAAATACACTATTTTTTTAAAAAAAAGAGAATGGTAATTTAATACCATTGTTTACATCATTTTCTTGATTTTGGTGACAATACTTGTGGCAGGTTTCCTTAGGAATATGTTTGAGAAGAATGCTACAAGAACACCACATAATACTAGTAGAAGTGTGTGGTTGCCCACGTAGTAGGCATAAAAAGCCGCAACAAATGAACCAAATACTAGTTCAACAATAGATGTTTCTAGCATTCCCAGAATTAATCCGGCAAGGAATCCTGATATTGTTGCATTAATCTCATTATCAACTGGTGCCGCACATAATCCTACAGATATAACAATAGCTATCACAAACGGAGCCCATGAGTCTATCAGCATTAATCCTATTGCAGATAATATTATTGACAATATTATTGCGATGATGGTTGGTATTATAATGCTTCTCAAATTAATTTTTTTTGCTAGACTTGAATTTGTTTCTTCTCCTGTTTCAGCGTCATATTCCGTTTTATTTTCATTTTCCTGATTTTCATCTTCTCCACTGAGTTTATGACCACATAATGGACAGATTACATCGTCTGAATATATATTGGCACCACAGTTTCTGCATGTTCGGGTAATGGTTTGTTCTGAAGAATTATGTTCTTCTGTTGAGTTGACTTCTTGTTTTTCTTCAGTTTAAGTCTTTTGTTCTTCATCTGATTCAACAGGGGCTGGTTTTCCACAATTGGGACAGCTTTCCATACCCTCTGGAATCTCTATTCCGCAATTATCACATTTAACCATAACATTTCACCCCCTTTCTATTCGAATAGTATTTTTTCCTTTATTTTATCAAATTCTTCCTGTGTGATGGAGCCCAGTTCCAGCAGTTCCTGGTATTCCTTTATCTGCTGTGCTTTACTAGGCTCATTACCAGGGTTCTGGACAATGACCTGCTGTGGCCTGTCTCTTAGTGCTTCATATAATGCCACCAGGTCCTGGCCGAATTCATAGCTTGGCAGCCTGATTTCATATGATGTGTTGTCCACAAGTTTGATCATTAATCGGTCAAACATGTCTGCACTGTCATTGTTTGCAATCATATCCTTGAATCTTGTTGCCTTCAGTGACTGGACCTTGTTCTGAATGTTTCTCTTGATATCATGAGGGGATGTGAACATTCTTTTTGTGATATCCTCGTATCTGCTTTCATCACCAAGTCTCTTTGTTACCCTCATGGATACTATCTTGTCAAAATAGAAATTATTGATACCAGCGTTCACCTTTTCCCAGTCACGGTTGTCTATTTCCATGAAGACAAACTTATTATCCTTAATCAGGAAGAAACCGTCATACCTGTTGGTGTAATCAGGTCTGAGGTATATGTTGAATGTCTTATGCTTGGCACGTGTATCCTCCAAGGCATTGAAGCGTTTCATGCTTGTCAGGAAATAATCTTCATCCTTGATTCCGAAGTCCTCTGCAAGTTTATCATACTGTGCAATAACCTCGTCACGTTTAGCATTCCATTCTCTCTGCTTAGCAGATACAGAGGCACCATTTTCAAGTTTATATCCGCATTCACGACAGAAGTTCGTGTTCTTATCATTCTTTGCCCCGCATTTTGGACAAATGTCAGATGGGGCTTCATTCTTATCTACTTTTTCTCCGCAGTTGAAACAGAAATCGGATCCTACGACTTCCGCTCCACAGTTATGACATTTCACCATTTGAACCACTAGTTACCTTCAAAATCCTTTAAAGTCTTTTTAATTCTGTTTTCCCAGGACTTCTCTTCCATATCCTTGACAGTGGAATCAAGGTTGCTTGAAACATTGGAGATAGAACTGTTCAATGCATTGATCTTATTATCCATGATATCCAGTTCCAGTTTCATGAATCCCTTCTCAATGTCCTTATACACCTGGGAGTTATCCTCATTAATCATTTCAACATCTGACTGCTCATTAAGCATGTCCATCAATCTTAGAAATACATGCTCCTGATGCTGTTTCTCATACTCCTTTATATCTGCACCACTATAGATTTTGTCTAATAACATCTTTATGACGTTGATGAAATCCTCTCTGTCAGAGTGGTCGTTGACATTATTAGGAAGAATATCTGTTTTAAGTAAAAATACAGAGTCAATTTCCTCATTACTTTTTAAAACTAATGAATATCCTTTCTGTTGAATATAAACCAGAGCAATAGATTTATTATCATATATATCAAGTTCTACTTTAGCAAATTCTTTTGGTATGGATAGATAATCCAGATTACGAACTAGCATAATTGTCACCTCTTTAACATAAACTTAACTTAACTGCTACTATTATGATTAAAATAACGATATTAATTTAATTCTTCCAGAATAAAATAAAAATCACTAAAAATCATACATCTGTAGCTTCTAATCTTTATTTTTATTACACACATGATATAAACATTACTCCATTTTAAGACGCTGAAACTGTAATAAGAATTACAATAATAGCTGAAAACCAAATTCATAAAACAAAAAACAAGATGAATTTACATAAAAAACCATATCACAATCGATTCAAAAGGATATGTTAATAAGACATTACAATTCTTTGAAAGGACCAACATTCGAGAAAGTATTTGCAATATGTGTAATCAAATCATTGAAAAGTATAAACCAAAATACATATTAGCTTATATAGCATATGCTTCATATAATTAAAAAAATAATAGTAGAAGAAACAATTGCATTACCTCAAATACCTGTTAAAAATTGGTAGAAATTAGGAAATATAGAAGAAATTTTAATCTATATTCTCAAAACCAATAAACTTTAGAAATCAAGTTGAATGTGTGAATAGTATTAAAAAAGAAGATTTAATGAATAGACAACAGTAAATTTACGAAATACAAATGAAAGAAAAAGATTAAAAATGTTTTATAGTATTTATAAATCTATCCAAATTGTGCAAAAATAGGATTTTATAAATCATTTATATAAAAATAAGAATTAATCTTTTTAAAAAGATTAAGTTTATATAGTAAGGAATATATAATAATAATTAGTCTTTTATAAAAGATTAAATTTATATAGTAATGAAGATATAATAATAATTAGTCTCTTAAAAAAGATTAACAATGTGGAATAAAAATGAGAATTCATAAAAATAAATATACGGTTATAATTAGTGATAAGATACCTCTCGCAGTATCTGCATCAAATCGTAAGATAACTGATGAAAAAGGAAATAAAATCAATAAAAGATTCTATACTTACAGAGCAACAATACCTAAAATATTTCTCAGTTCTTTAATCAAAAATAATAAATTTTGTAAGAATAAAACGGAATTCACTTTAATACCTAATGAAAACAGAAATTATTACTTTACTAATCAGGAAAACATGGCAAAAGATTTACATGATATTGAAATGAAAAGATTGGGTAAATTTCAAACAGTCCAATGGTATAAAATACTACAAAAATCTAAAGATTCATATAAAATTACACTACCTAAATCTTCATTAATCGAATTGTATGTAATAGATAAATACATGGATACGTTAGAAAGAGTAAAAGATAGAATTCCAATTTATTTATACTTTAAATTGAAAATGGATTTATCTGAAAATAAAACAATATTAACTTTTCATTTTAATAATAAATATGCCTCTCATGAAGTCGTTAAATTATTTAAGAAAAGGTTATTTTCAGAAAATTTAGATTATACTTACATATTTTCTATGTTATATTCTGCTCAAAAATTTAATAGTGATATAGAGGGTATTTACGATATTTTGAAGAGAGGTGAAGTTGAACTTAATCGAGATTTAGATAAAAGATTAGAGAAAATAGATAAATATTATAACAGGCCAGAAACGAGGATTGAAACTTGGAAACTTAATGTTGACACATTTAAATCAGAGTATGATGTTGAACTAATTAGTTTAATGGTTGAAAAAAATGATTATTATAAAAAATTATGGGATGTTATATCAGATGAAGAATTATCTGAAATCAATATAGATAAATTTAAAATTGAAATAGATGAGATTTTAAGTGATGACTATGATAAATATAGATCTTATCCTGAATTATACATTCAATACAAAGGTTTAACATTCAAAACTACATTTGAAGAATTAGATAGATTAGATAAAGATATATTAGGAGCTGTTGAAGATTACGATGAATTCATAACATTGTTCTTAAGACAAAAATCCATGTATAATGGAAAAAAATTAATTATTGCAGGAGAATAATATTATGGTTAATAAAGAAATTAGATTAAGAAGATTATCATTTGCAAAATATTTAATTTCTACAGGTAATTTAAACTCGGAAAATGTTATTCCATTTTCTGCAACAGCTATATTAAATTATCATGATGCTATAGAATTTTTATTTGATTTGATTTTAGAAGAGCAGGGATTATCTTCAAATGATTTCAGTTTTATGGGATGTTTTGATGAAATTAATGAAATTATTGAAAAATCTAACAAAAATCCTTCATTATTAAGAGGAGGCTTAGAAAAACTAAAAGACAGACGTAAAAACCTGAAACATAAAGGATCTTTTCCCTCTGAAAATGATATTCAGGAAGCAAAATCATTGACAATTAATCTTTTTAATGAACTTTGTGATAAAGTGTACTCAATGAAATATGACGAAATAAACTTAGTATATTTACTTAATGATTCAAATACAAGAGATTATCTACTACAGATAAATAAAACTGATGATGACATTACGATAATTACAAATTTATCTTTAGCTTTTGAATATTTATTAAAAGATTATGAAAATACTAAAAAAACAATTTATGTTAAATCACCTTATCAATTTTTAAAAAGGAAACCTAAAACATCACGTGATTTAAACTTAGATAAAGACCCAATGAAAAAATTTGTGGATGAATTAAATGACAATTTATTCTCTTTAGAAGAAAATTTGAAAATATTAGCTTTTGGTATTAACTTTAATGAATATGCTAAATTTAGAACTATTGTTCCAGATGTTACTTGGTATTTAGGTAATAAAGAACCAACAGTGAATCTTAGAGGAGATGAAACAATAAATGAAAATGAACTTAATTTTTGTTTAAATTTTATAATTGAGTCCGCTTTAATATTACAACAATTTGATTTTGAAATTCCAAATAATCTTGGGCAATTATATGATTAAAATAAAACAATATCTTGAATATAAAGAGTGGAATAGAATAGGATAGAAAATATACTAAAACACTGGAATACTACATTAATTCAAGAATGTTATGAATATAGAAATG
>CACZOU010000091.1 GCA_902782945.1 uncultured Methanobacteriaceae archaeon | reverse complement strand
TTTGTTCTTTTGTTATAGTAGGCAGACCAAATTAGAGTTTAACATATTATCGTTTCTCCTATTTATTAATTTAATTATCGTTTTACCTATTTATAGTATGTAGTTTTTTGATAGGGATTAAATAATTAAAAAAAGAGAGGGGAAAGTGATTTTACAGGGGGAATTGTTGACTAAAAAAATTTTCTATTTTTTGTCATACAGCGATTATCTGAGTGTATATGATGTTGGATAATATTTTCAAGAGATTAATTTTGGATTAGCTCGTATTTTTTAGTTGTCTATAGAACTATGAGTTATGTTTGTATATAATCATATAATTTGACCGATTAAT
The DNA here is from genome assembly GCA_902782945.1 of uncultured Methanobacteriaceae archaeon. Lineage (GTDB taxonomy): Archaea > Methanobacteriota > Methanobacteria > Methanobacteriales > Methanobacteriaceae > Methanosphaera > Methanosphaera massiliense. The sequence continues at coordinate 6,621 of CACZOU010000091.1, read as the reverse complement.
ATTTTTTAAATTATTTAAATAGGTTTTGTATAAGTATTTATAAACCATATTTTTCTTAATAATACTCTTTTATTTTCATGATTACAGGAAGTTATCAACACTTATTTTCTAAATATTATTTATTAATTTATTAGTGAATTAAGGAGTTTTATGAGCATATATTAATTTATGATAAATCAATAAAATTAATCCTTAATATAATTTTTTTTTATCCACTAATTTCTGCTGTTGAAAATAATTTATTTGATATATTGCCTTGTTAAATATTCTTCTAAGTCTTTACTAGAAGTAATATTCATCTTAATTGTTGATTTGTTTTTTGGTTAACATCATATAATTTATTGCTTGTTATAAGCTGTGTGTAAATATTTCTTATTCATATACATGAATTAAAATAATATTTGGGGTTACTATTTCCATTTTTTTTAATTTAGGATATTTAAATAATTAAGTACTTTCTTATAAAGATGCTTTTATCAGTTTTATATTTCATGTATATGATTAATTTCTTCACCGATTGAATTTAATACACTTTTTTAATATCTAGTTTTTATTATTCCTTTGATATTTTTATAACTTTCACAACTTATTACTTTTTATTAATAAATTATTACACTCATATTATTAAATAACTAATTACTAATATAAATATTTTTCTTTTTTAGAATTTTTTATATATCATGTTAAATAAATTAAAATATAATATAAAAGATATTTTTAAAAGATTACATTCTTTAATATTAAAATAACTAATACATTTAAACATCCTCTATAAAAAGGACTTTACTAATTAATAGGAGATAAAAATAATGACTAATATTCAAACTGAAATTGCTAGTCGTGTAAAAGACATGCGAGAAGTATGTGAGATAAGTATACAAGACATGGCAAAACAATTAGACGTAGATGTAGATACATATGAAAAATATGAATCAGGAGAAATAGATATTCCTGCAAGTATATTGTATGAAGCAGCAGATATTTTTAACGTAGATACAAGTTTACTATTAACTGGTGAAGATACAATAATGAGCGTATTCACAGTAACACGTAAAGATAAAGGAGTAAAAGTAGATCGTAGAGAAGCATACGATTATGAAAATTTAGCATCAAACTTCTCCCATAAAGCAATAGAACCATTTATAGTAACAGTTCAACCACGAGATGATGGATATATACCTGAACCAAACTACCATAAAGGATACGAATTTGTTTATGTACTAGAAGGAAATCTAAGAGTATATATTAAAGATAATATAATTGATTTAAATCCAGGTGACTCAATGTACTTTGACTCACTACATAAACATTCAATGGTAGCTATAGGTGATAAACCAGTTAAATTTTTAGATGTATTAAACAACAAGGATGAGTAGATTAAATGACATCATTATTAAAAAGATATGTACCAAGAACAGAATTTGAATCATACGAGGATTTCTATGAAAACTTAAAAATAACAGTACCTGAAGACTTCAACTTCGCATATGATATTGTTGATGTGTATGCAGAAGAACAGCCAGATAAAGTAGCATTATCCTGGTGTAATGATGATGAAGATAAAATATTCACATTCAAAGATCTTAAATTTTTCAGTGATAAAGCTGCAAACTTTTTCCAATCACTGGGCGTAAAAAAGGGTGATAGGGTATTATTAACATTAAAAAGTAGATATGACTTCTGGTATTGTATGCTAGCATTACATAAACTAAAAGCAATAGCAGTTCCTGCAACACACATGTTAAAACCAGAAGACATAGAATACCGTATAAAAGCTGCAGGTATAAAGACAGTTGTAACCATTCGTGAAGATGGCGTACCTGAAAGCTATGCTGAAGTAGAAAAAACATTAGGAATTTCTTTAAACAAGGTATTTGCTGGAGATGTAGACTTAAAAGGATGGTATAATCTAAGAGAAGAAGTAGAAAAAGCATCATCTAAATTTGAAAGACCAGTACATGAAGATGATTCAGTAGAAGATACATCAGTAATATTTTTCTCTTCAGGATCAACTGGACAACCAAAAATGATTAAACATAGCTTTGGATATCCTTTAGCACATATTGTAACATCAAAATACTGGCATCAAGTAGTAGATAATGGATTACATTATACTATTGCAGATACCGGATGGGGAAAAGCATTATGGGGTGAAATTTATGGTCCATGGATAGCAGGTTCTGGAATTTACATCTATGATTATGATAGATTCCATCCATACCAGGTATTATCTAAGGCATTAGATCATAAAATCACAACACTATGTTGTCCACCAACAATGTACAGATTCTTCATCAAAGAAGACATAGATAACCTTGACTTCTCATCATTAAAAGTAGCTACTACAGCAGGAGAACCATTAAACGATGAAGTATTCTATAAATTTAAGGATTTAACTGGTTTAGAAATACGTGAAGCATTTGGTCAAACAGAATCTGTAGCAGCAATTGCTAATTTCCCATGGTTAGATATAAAACTAGGGTCAATGGGAAAACCAGCACCACTATTCAATATTAAATTATTAAATGATGAAGGAAAAGAATGTGATGTTGGAGAAACAGGTGAAATAGTATTTGATATTTCAGAGGGATATCCACTAGGATTATTCAAAGGATACTATAATAATCAAGAAAAAACTGATGAAACAATCTATGAAGGATATTATCATACTGGTGATTCTGCATGGAAGGATGAAGATGGATATTATTGGTATAAAGGAAGAATTGATGATGTCATAAAAAGTTCTGGATATAAAATAGGTCCATATGAAGTTGAAAGTGCATTATTATCACATGATGCTGTACTTGACTGTGCAGTTACAGGTATACCTCATCCAATAAGAGGTCAAATAGTTAAGGCTACTATAGTATTAGCTGATAATTATGAACCATCTGATGAATTAACAAAAGATATTCAAAATCATGTAAAACATGTGACAGCTCCTTATAAATATCCAAGAGCTATTGAATATGTGGATGAACTTCCTAAAACTATCAGTGGTAAAATAATGCGTAAAAAAATAAGATCTGAGGATGAATTAAAATATAAAGAATAATATTTTTCATATTATCTTTTATTTTTTTGAATATTTTTTAATGTTTCAATAAATTTCGGATTTCTTAGTTTGTAATAAATCCAAACACCTTTTTTTGTAGATTTAATTAATTTTGCTTTTTTTAGTATTTTTAAGTGGTGTGATATTGTTGGCTGGGATTTATCTAGTTCCGTTTGTATTCTCTGAGTACACAATTCGTGTCCTTCAAGAAGATAGAGTATACTTAGTCTAGTAGGATCAGCAATAGCTTTAAAAAGGTCTACTTGTTCTTCTAATGTGTCATCATCTGGTAGATGAAATTTCTCATCAGAGGGACCACATATTTTATTTGAATTGTTTCTATCTTCAGTCATAAGATTATATTTATTTTTTTTAATATATTATACTCTCTTTTTACTTATAATTTTGTTAAATATTTAAATATGTCTATATTAATTATTTTTTTAATAAATCACTAAAAACACAATCACCATAATACTTACAATATCCTACAATAATATTAATAATATTACTAAAGTATTTCATTTAAAATAAGTTACATTAAATAATATTTAAGAGAAGTTAATAAACAACAAATTTACTAAAAAGAATATAGACCATCCAATATTTATTTTCAAAAAAAGATTATTTATAAGGAGGTGAATTAATTATGTCTACTAATAAGTTCATCAAACACATCATCAATAGGAATTCCTTTATAAGCAAGAATTACTAAAGTGAAAAATATTAAATCAGCTGACTCATGAACAAGATCCTCATTATTCTTAGCAGCTAAAATAACTTCAGTAGCCTCCTCACCTAGCTTTTCAAGAATCTTATCCTCTGCTTTTTTATCAGAATCTTTCATTAACTTAGATGTATATGAATCTATAGGATTTTCTTTTCTATCAATTAATGTATTATATACTTCTCTAATAATTTCATCTTTCATAATTTCACTTCTTAATAGTTGTATTTTTATCTCTTAAACTACCAGTAATAGCAATCAAAGGATGCTGAGCATCAGAAATAATTTCAATATCCTCTAATGAGTAAATACCTGCTTTTTCAGCAGTTTTTTCAATACCTAATTTTATCTGTTTATTCATTTTAATGACATATGCCATAATTTCTGAACAACCCATCTGATTAGAAGCAACTAACCTATGATGACCATCAACCACGAGGTATTTATGTTCACCTGTCTGAACAACGATGATAGGTTCAGCTAAACCTCTTTCAATTTCATAGGTTCTGCCCTGTAATTCATCAGCATAAACCTTATCCTGTGTAGGTTTCAACTCACTAATTTTAACTTTTTCTTTAGTAAGATACGTCTTAATACCATACAATTGTTCAAGAGTGCCCCTGTACTGGTTAACCTTTTCAGGTGTTGATCTTTCAATATGAGAACGAAGAATATCTGTATTAGTAATAATACCTAGAACCTTTTTATTCTCATTAGTTACAGGTAATCTTGATATTCCCATACGAAACATTACACGTGATGCATCACTAATAGATAAATCCTCATTAGCAATAACGATATCTCTAGACATCATATCTCTAACAGTTGGCTTAGCATCACGAATAAGAAGATCTGAAGCAGTGATTATTCCTACAATTTGATCATTTTCTTCAACTGGAAATCCATCGTGTCCAGTTTCTTTGATGATATTTTTTATCTCTGATATAGGCATGTCTGGATTTACTGTTATAACATTACGTGTCATGTAATCTTTTACTTTTTTGTAATCACTCATCATTATCCCTCCTTATTATTTTTTTTATAAATTAAAGATTAATAAAATCATAATTGATTTAATTTATCTCTAATCATCTTATTGGTTTCCCCTGCGTTAGCTTTACCCCTTGTTAATCTCATTACTTGTCCAACAAGGAAGTTAACAGCATTTTCTTTACCATTCTTGTAGTCTTCTACAGCATTAGGATTTTCATTTATAGCTTGATCAATAGCTTGTGCTATTGCATCATCTTCTACAACACCTATTATATCCATTTCTTTACCAATTTCGGTAGGTGTTTTATCATTATTAGGCATTTGTTCAATGAGTTTATGTGCAGCTTCAGGAGTTACCTGTTTGGATTCAATTAAGTTGATTAATTCAACAATATCTGAAGGTGTTATTTTACTTTCAGCATATCTTATTTTATTATAGTGTAATACACGTTTTAACTCATCTCTCATTAATCTAGCAGCAGTATTAGGGTCTACTTCTTTACATACTTCTTCAAATGCATCTGCTAACTCTAATTCTGATGTTAATACCTTTGCATCTGCTTCGTCTATTCCGTATTCTTCTACAAATCTTGCTGTTTTGAGATGTGCTGGTTCAGGCATGTTTTCTCTTATTTCTTCTACATGTGCTGGGTCTATTTTGAGTGGTGGAAGATCTGGATCTGGTATGTATCTGTAATCATCTGCATCCTCTTTTAATCTCATAGGAACGGTAATCATCTGAGATTCTAGATATGCACGAGTTTCCTGTTGAACTTCTCCTCCTCTACGGAGTATGTTTTTCTGTCGTATTAATTCGAATTTAAGAACTTTGTATGCTCCTTTAATAGAGTTAACGTTTTTAACTTCTGCTCTTTTTCCACCTTCAATAGAAATGTTAACGTCAGCTCTCATAGTACCTTCACCACGTGCACTACCACTGTATTCTAGTACACGTATTAATTCATTTAGGAAGCTTCTTGCTTCTTCTGGTGATTTCATATCCGGCTCTGTAACAATTTCTATAAGCGGTATACCTGACCTATTAAAGTCCACAGTACCTCTATCAGGTTTGTACTGTCCTGGATCTTCTTCAACGTGTATTTCATGGATTCTTACACCATTAAGTTCTCCTTTAATTCCAACAGGTACAGATGTTCTTTGGTATCCACTTGATAAATCAGGGTAATCATAGTGTTTTCTCATAAAGTATATAATTTCATCTGAAATTTCACAGCCTAACATTAATGCCACTTTAATAGCATTATCTAATGCTGCTTGGTTAGGTGGATATGGTTTTGCACCTGGCTGGTTTAAACATACTGGACATATGTTTGTATTGTTTGCTGCGGACTGGTAATTTGTAGGACAACTACAAAATAGTTTTGAATTAGTGTTTAATTGTACGTGGATTTCAAGACCACACATCATATCTGTAATAATGATTCCTCCAGTTATAAATAATCTTTTTAATATAATTAAAAATTTTCCTATTATTTCTTTAAATAATTAAGTATATGTTTATCTTTGAAGTTCTATTAATTTAAATTTTTAGTTTTCATAAATTATTTTTTCATTTCAACAGTAGTATAAAAAATATCTTTTCTTTTATCATGAAAAAAAATAGTAAATATGTCTAACTGTTATGAATCCGGGAAAATTGGGATGATTTATTAATAGGTATTACCTTTTATTAAAATAATAGTCTTCCATTAGAACTTAAAAAAAGTAGGGGGGATGGAATTAATGAAAATTAATATACATTCCTATGGTGCAATTGAGTATAAAACCCAAGAAGAATAGAAATGTTATCCCATTCCATGTCTTAAAATCAATAGGAAACAACCTA
>CACZOU010000090.1 GCA_902782945.1 uncultured Methanobacteriaceae archaeon | reverse complement strand
TGCCGTAGTAAGGATTATCTGCTGAGTAGCTGTGGATCTTGTCCCCAAGCTTCTTTCTTACGATGCATTCGATCATTTCAGTCAGCCTTTTAAAATTCTTGGCACGGATAAAGAACTCGATGTCTCTTTCATCAAGGAAGTTCATCAGCTCATGGCTGTAGAACATTTCAGATCCAACGAATTTCATATCTTCGATGTTGTCGTCACTCATATCTATATTTACAGCATTCCTTAAATCTTTTATATAATCAGCATAATACTGTTGTAAAAAATCTTTCATGGACTTCTCGTCACGTTTTAATGTCCCATTATATTTTTCTACTAATTTAATCAAAGCGTTCATGTTATCTTCTCCCTTCACTAGAAATATATCAATTAACAAGATTATTGACTTACAAAATGAATGTGTGTGTCCAATGAATCTAATAGTGATTTTTGCTCACTTCTGAAGTAATAGTATGCGTGATTATAATAAGTCAGAATTCAAATATATAATCGTCTTATCAACAAAACATGCTTAACTTTTGATAATTCAAATCTAATATTTAATCCCAAGGTATTGCCAATCGATTTTTGTTCATTGTCGTATACCAAAAATGATCATTTAAAGACACCATAATTGCTGAATTTAAATAATCACATTCGTATAACATTTTCCTGAGTAACTACACCAGTTAAGATACTTCCATCAAAGAGTGTAATCTGCTAATAGTCTTTCACTTTACTCTGAAAAACTTTTTTACTTTTTCTTTTCTCAATTCTTTTTTTACTTCTTGGCTAATTTCATAGATATGTTTATATCTCATTTCCTCTGTTAATTTCATTTCTTCAAGAAAATCATATTTCTTATTATAAGTTTCCATGAATGACCTTATAAATGTTGGATCATAATCTAAATAATCAAGTAGATCCTGCCAGTAAACTGCCATAAGCTTCAGATCTACAAAATATGTTTCCAGTTTCTCACCAAATTGAATAATATCCAGATTTTCCGATTTCTTTTCATATTTTTCAGCCTCCATTTTGATTTTAGGAAATTCTTTTCTTAAATTAGGAAGTCTATTTTTAACATTATTTATAATTCCTAATAGCCGAAAATTAAGATTAATAAAAAAACATGATTGCAGTGAATCAATTAATAAATCATTAGTCTTACTAGATAAGAAGTCATTAGCAAATTGAATTTTAACTCTTTTTTCAAAATAAAAATTTATATTGTTCTGAGCGTTCTCCTTACGAACTGTTTGAAAATCACAATCGTCTGATACTTCTATTCTTCCTGGAATAGATGATGAAAATTCATTAACATATTCTATGCCATCATAGATATCCTGAATACATTCATTACATCTAAAATCCTGTTTTATTTTTCTTTTGCTATACCACACTTGCCACTTGTAAATTAACACTACTGATATGATGCTACACAATATTCCTGAAACATATGTACTAGTAATAAACTTACAAAATAGCATAAATAAAGATGACTGTGTTATAGCGATAAATATTCTAATTATCCTCGACAATGGTAAAAATATCATCAAGCATATCAAAATCAATGTAAATATAACTTTCTTTAACATAACTAGTTCCCTTCATAATTTCTATAAACCAATTCAAATTCAAAGTATTTCACACGCATCTTTATGGCATTCCTGGAATCAACGATGAGACAGCTCTGGTTATATGGTTCATGAAGGTGCCCTTTTTATTCCCATTCTGATATGCCTGTCTACTAAATTAATAAATAAATGTCGCAACAAGGATTGAAATAAATAATACCATCTTAAACTTTCTTCGTTACTGATAAGAAAGATACTCATTTATTCAGCGATATTCTGATTAAAATTTCGGGAAATTTGTCTTCGACATCACTCTTTAATGCTTCTCTTGTTTCTCTAAACGCAGTTGATTCTGAATCAATTCTGATTGTCTTATAAAAATTATCAAATTCTTTTTTTAATCTCATATATTTTCTCCTTCAACATACTTATTATAAATATTAATAAGATTTGATCCATAGAAATGACACCACTTAAGCGATCATAAATCTTCACTACTAGATTGGGAATAAAATTTTCTACAGTCAATAAATACACAATCTCCTGTATGTAATGTATATTCATTTTCTTGATATACTACTCTTCCACTCCCTTTAGTAACAATAAAGAAAAGAAAAGATCTCATATCTTCTCTTTTAGACACATGAGGAGACAATGCTTCTAGTTCTTCTATTTCCTGTAAGTAAATAAGATCAATCTTGCAAAGTCAGAAGGTGTGTATAATATTCTATTAGATCTTACTTCTTTATTTGTAAATATTGAATTCGCCATACTAACCTCTTAATACATTGAATTATTCTCATTGTTAACATTTTCTTTAATTTGCTTACTATTTGTCATTATCTCTTGATATTTTCTATAAGCATTCTCAACTTTCTCAGAAAGATCTTTTATATTTAACATAAACATTCTAAAGTAATTTTCGATTTTACATCTTGTCAAAGAAAAATCAGGACATCCCGTTATTATTACCTCAAGTACATCAATATAATAATTCGAATTAGGGTAATAAGCATACCTTGATAGCAACATTAAAGCGATGAATTCTTTTACTCCATTTTTTCCGCTAAATAAAGTATATTTATCTATAGAATAAGTTAATCCTGATAAAAGCGCCTCAAGACCTTCAACTAGGGACTTATTAATATATTTGAATTGGCATTCTGATAGCAAAGAGATAAAGCAAGCAAATTTACTATTATCCTTACAGAAGCTTATAATACTATCAACGTTTTGATACTCCTCTTTCAGTATCTTAATTTTATATTCCTTTGACTGATACTTTACTAAATACAAATATTCAAATACTGCTAACATTAAAATAGCATGATACTTATTATAAATTTTTTTAATCAAATCTTCATTATTAAACAGTTCTTCAATGACAAGAATGTCAAATCCATACCTTATTAAGCCAACGATATAATGAAAATAATTTTGAGCAACAGATATGCCAAATTGTTTTACTTTATTTTCATCCAGCGTATTTAAATCTTTTATTCTACTCACACATTTATCAGATAATATAAGCTTAAACAATTCGAGTTCTGACTCGTCTCTCTTCTGCTTTTGATACAATAAGCATCCTATATGTTCATAACTTTCTTGAACTGCTTCTAAATTATATTTTAAAACATCTCGCTCACAATTTAATGATACATTCTGATCTATTATTAATACTTCGTCCATGATGAACTCACCTGGAAATAATTTTCGAATATCTTTTAAATGGAGCTCTAATAATGCTTGTTCAAATTCATAAAAAACTGAATTAAAAACAGTTAAACGATAACATCTTTCTTTATTATGCACATTATTATCAACAAATATCTTATAGTAAAAGTCAGTTAATAGTCTGACACCACGTAACTTAATAATATTATTAGGAGATTCTAACATTTTGGTACATAAATTTGTTGTTACATTATTTATGGTATCTATAGATAATCGGCTCTCATATTGATACATAATACCGATAGCTTTTAAATATACTTCTAAATATTCTTCAAAGGTAACATTATCTTGTAATGTCATTTTGTTTAACCAATCATTAGCAAATGATTGAACAAACTGTTCCCGTTTCAATTCAATTTGTTCCCCATTAGTATTTTTATCCAAAATATCTTTCTCAATATAATCCTTAATTTCCATGTGTATTTCCTTTTTTTCTTCAAGAACAGAGAAGATACTAGAGCCAGAAATAATCACAACAATGATTGATAAAGCAAAAGTAACAACAAAGAAAATGATCGGTGCTTTTATCAAATATATGAAAATATTGAGAACAAATAACATTATTGATTCAATGAACAAATTCTTTTGCCTAAATAATTTACAATGTTTAATATTTAGCAAATAATCTGTCACTGACATTCCCATATATATATCATTGATATTTCCACCAATTATCGCTACAAACGCAACAATTAATGTACTAATCGTTGCCTGGATTTGTAGTAGTGTCATCATAAAGTTAGAAGTATTGCTATTACAGCTCGTTTTAAACAATTTTAGTAGTTGACTTATTAAATAATTTGGTTGTTTATTATCAACCATTACAACTAGAATTTTATAAATATTTTTCAATTTAATTAATATGAAGCGTTTTTATTTGGGAATAATCCGATTATTATGTAATTATGACAATTGTAAAATTGCTTATTGGTTAATTTTTAAGTGATGTTAACAAATAGGTGACTTTTTTTGATTGAACCAGTTAACTGGTTTTCAAAGGCTGTAATTAACGACATGACATTCATATATTTTATATAATATATTGTGTCAGGAGGTATGAATTATGAGCCTAGAAGAAATCATTGAAAAATCACCCGATACAGAACTGAATGAATATCAGATCCATGGAATCGAGAAGCAGAGTTACTATTCACAGCCGTATAAAATCCAGCACAAAAATCGCCTGTTTAAAACAGACGTCTAATAAAAGCATTATGAAAAGGCATGT
>CACZOU010000089.1 GCA_902782945.1 uncultured Methanobacteriaceae archaeon | reverse complement strand
TCCGTAGAGGTAATTATTTTTTATCATGTTATTATCTGAATCTGTGAGTATTACAGCATAATTTGTATTAGTGTTTATAGTGTTATTTGTAATATTATTGTTATTTGATGATGTTAGATATATTCCCGTCATATTTGTATGATTAGATGTCAGGTTAATATTATTATCCTGGATTGTATTGTGATCTCCTTTAATATTGAATCCATAGGGGTATGTTGAAGTTATTGTTCCATTATTATATGCTATTATGGAATATTCTAGGTTTCCAATATCTATTAGGGTGGATGTGTAACCTGTAACATGTATATTATTATATGTTATAATGTTATTCATGGTTTTACCAGCCATATTATCCTTAGATACTGCTATTCCATCTGAAAAATTATTGGATGTACTTGTTATATTATTACCTGTTATTATTAGGTAGTTTACGGCACTGAATGCCTGTATACTATCTGCAAAATTGTTTCCTGTCGTATTTATTATGTTGTTTCGTATAGTGTTGTTGTTAATATTTTGTCCTAGGTTAATACCATATGCATAATCAGTTGTAGTGGTAGTTATAATGTTATCTTCTATTATATTGTTTTCTGCTCTGTTACCACTTATTGATCCTTGTATCGTTATTGATTCTATTGATCCATAACTTATCTTTGATATTGTTCTGTATGTTGTTATTGTATTGTTCTTGATGAGGTTATTATTAGATACTATGGCTACTGCTAATGTCCTTGCTAAATCTGGATCAGAATACCAATCTATTTCATCTGAAGGTCCGCCTACTGTTATGATATTGTTTTTTATCGTAGTATTATTACCAACAATGTACACTGTTTTAACGTCTTTAGTGGTATTTGTGATTATTCTACTGTTTTGTAGGGTACAGTTTGAGCTATAGAATATAATAGCGCTATTTCGTGTATCTGTATTATTTATTGTAATATTACTTACTGTGATAGGCTTTCCTATTGCTTCAATGGTACTTTCTATGAGTGTTGCATTGTTACCTTCTATATTCAGTGATAAATCTTCAATGTAGAAGTTTTTATTAGTTATAGTACCTGTTATTGTAAGAGTATCATTATCTTTTACAGCGTCATTATATATGACTCCGTCTTCATCAAAGTAATTGTCATAGGTTGTATTGTTTATTATATGATTCTGTGAAGTTTTCTTTATTTGTTTATTATTTACTGTTTTCTGATAGTTTTGTATTGTATGGTTAGTATGTGTAGTATTAGCTGTTATTACTTGTTTATCATGTGTTGTGGTATTATTAGTGTCTGATGCACTTACTATTGATGTGCTTATGACTAGTACTGTCAGTGTTAGTAGTAGTATTATTGTTTTTTTATATCTTATTTTATTCAAGTCTCAACCTCCATTATCTTTTATTCTTTAAAATAATTAAATTTTAAATGATTAATTATATGTTATTCTAAATATAAATATGTGAATAAACACTCTAATTTACTAGTTAATGATAAATAGAAGGTTTACTATTCCAATATAAATAATAGAAATATAAAAACATATATTAATCATAAAGAACATGGTGAAATAGTACTAATGACATCTAAAGATAAACAAGTAGAAATATTGGATATACATGATATAAGAATAAAGAATAATAGAGTATTCTCGAAAAAAACTAATCATTATCTTCAAAATTTATTATTTTATCTGAGAATTGTATTTAGATATAATAGGGAAGGATTAGATGATTTAATAGATTTCTATAATTATATAGAGGATATACTTGATAATCAAATTGATATAACTATGGATGAGTTAAAGATTTTAATATATACTACAACGGATATTATAGTGAATATTGATGAGTATGATATACATGGAGAAACAATAATTACTGAGGCCATAGCAAATCTTCAGCAATCGTTATACACTGAATTAGAAATGTTTAAGTTAGCTGAGAAATCAAAAAATGATGATGAAGAGTGGGAATCTTATTTAATTTCTAGTCTGAAAGATACACAGCCAGAATTCAGAGTATTAACAGAATTATTAGATAAATCAGATATTACTGAAATCAAGGATGATATAATTAATTTACTAGAAAATAATTATCCACTAGAATATGCTACATATAATGCTAGAAAAAATTACTTAGAATATTAAAGAAATATGAATATCCTATATTAAAAGTATATGAAAACTAAAACAATAATAAAAGATAAAATATAATAAAAAAGGAGCGGAATACTATGAATAACAAACATCCACATTTTAATTCAATAAATAATATAGATGATATAGGTAGCTTAATAGATTTAATTGAAAAATCAAAAAACAGTTATGTTAAAGATAACTTAAGTATACATTTACATGACAGACAATTAACATTACTAAGAGATATAAAAAAACATAACAAACCACATCATAAAAAAATAAGAATATCCAAATATAAAAAACTCATGGAAAACCCGGAAACACAACCAGAACACTATGAATTACATAAAAAATTATTCCTAAAACAGTACCAAAAATTAGGATCAAAGGGATTAATAACTTTAGACACCCAGCCAGAGAATGGTTTACCATACGATATGGAATTTACACAGAAAGGATTAGATATACTAGATGAAATTTCAAAACTAGAAAAAGAATGGGAAGAAAAAGTACTAGAAAATGTAGAGGATAAAGAAGAGTTATTAAAATTACTTAAAATAGTAGCAGTAAACTCTTTGGACATATCCTATGAGATACAGAAGAAATTAAGAGGAGTATATTAGAATAATCATTATTAGTGGACTGTAATAACCTCCCCCTATTTTTTTTATATTTATATTTTTTTAATCATTAAATTTCATGTAAAAATTTATCATAAAACATGCCTAAAATCGAGTATTATTCTTTTACACTTTTGAAAAGGATATAGTAGATAAAATAATAATTAAATAATAAAAAAAGTATTTAGAGGATGAAAAGTACTATCATTCTCTGTTTTCTTACTAATTAGTAACTGTTTGCGATCCCGTAGTTGTAGGATTGTTAGTTATCGTGTTACTACTCATTGTTGTTGTATTACTTTTTGAATCGTAGATTGCACCTCCATAATTTGCAGAGTTATATGATATAACATTTCCAGTAATTCTCGTGTTTATTGCACGATTGTAGATTCCTCCACCATAACTAGCACGGTTATATGTGATATTATTATATGTTATTGTCGTGTTTACTGAGTTCCAATTGTTTATTGCTCCGCCAAAGTTACTTGCATTGTTACTTCTTATTGTATTTCTTGTTATTATATTATTAGTTCCTATGTTGAATATTGCAGCACCACTGTAACTAGCCTTGTTATTTGATATAGTGTTTGATTGTACAGTTATGTTTGATCCTCTAAGATATACTGCACCATATTGTGCTCGGTTACTGCTAATTGTATTATTATTTATAGTTGTCTTTATAGCATTCCAATTACTAATTGCTCCACCAAGGGATGTTGCATTGTTATATGTGATGATGTTTCCTATGATTATAGTGTTTGTTCCGAGATTATTTATTCCTGCACCGTTCTTTGCTAGGTTAGTTGTGAAATTATTGTTTGTTACATTGTTTGATGTTCCTATTACAAATACTGCTCCACCACTTACTAGTCCTGTGTTTCCTGTTAAGCTGTTATTATCTAATTTCAGTGTTGATCCTCGATAATAAACTGCTCCACCATAATTTGCTTTGTTACCACTGAATTTGTTACCTATTATTGTTATATTACTGGTATCCCAGTTACTTATTGCTCCACCTAGTGTTTTAGCCGTGTTATTTGTATATTGATTTCCGGATATTAGTATATTTATTCCCAGGTTATATACTGCTCCTGAGGAGAGAGTTGAATTATTTTTTGTGAATGTATTATTTCTTATGATTGTGTTATTTCCACGGTTGTAAATTGCTCCACCATATGAGGCCGTGTTATTTTGAAATATATTGTTTATTATTAATGTATTTCTTGTATTCCATAGATTGATTGCTCCTCCATTAGTTCCTTTATTGTTTATGAATGTATTTCCACTTATTGTAGTGTTATCTGCTCTGTTTATGATAGGACTACTACTAAATTTCTGGAATGTTAGATTTATTATTGATATTTGGCCATTTTGAATGTTAAAACAATATATTGCCTTATTATTTCCATTAAGAATGGTATTGCTGTAACCTATGATTTTAAGGTTTAAACCATTGCTGAGGGTAGCAGTAGAAGTTATATTGTAATTTCCTGCTGTGATATATACTATAGAGTTGTTGTATGCACCACTTTTCATCTGGTCAAATGCATATGTGTATGTCCATGGTGTTTGGTTTGTTCTTCCATTATTACTACTTGAACCGTTAGCTGCTATGTAGTATACATATCCATATTCACTACCATTAACATAATACGTTAAATCTGATGAATTATAAGGAAGGGTACTACTATTATAACTTATTAATAATAAATTATTTCCTTTATTAAACTCGGTAACGGGTATTCTGATACTAGTCATACTATCTCTTACGTCAGAGGAGTATGAGTTACTATTAATTTTAATTGTAACTATACCATCAGCAACATTGTCATCAAATTCATCTAATAACTTAACTGTAATCACATTATAATTAACTGTAAAATTCACGTATTCTACAGTCATATGCACAGGTTTT
>CACZOU010000088.1 GCA_902782945.1 uncultured Methanobacteriaceae archaeon | reverse complement strand
CCGGCATGTATCCTTCATCCATTATATCTAAAGCTTTAATTTGCATCTGATTAAAATCAATAGCATTTTCTCTTTTAAGCAAGTCCAAGTATAATGGATATGATCTTGCTATTTGAATGAATTTTGCATTCTTATATGCATCTTTAAATACCGTATTCTTATTTTCTTTATCTATTTCTTTTATCTCATCTACCGGAAATGCTCCGTCGTTTTCTTCCATATAGTTTCTGACAAAATCAACAAACTCCTGGGCAACTGGGAAGAATTCTTCAAGATGTTCCACTAAACTTACAGTATCAACCTGGAATGTGGAATATTCATCATACTTGTTAATTATAGTGCTAATTTCATATGTTCTGATATAAGATTCATTTTCAAAACCAAGGTCTTTCAAATGTTTTTTAATGAATAATTTCTGTTTTTCTCCTTCAGAAATAACATCCAAACCTACAGTTCCAGTTTTTTCAAGGATATCTAAACAGAATGAATGGATTGTAGATATCTGCATTTTTTGAACATCACTTGCATGAATATCTCCTTCAATCAATCTATCTTTCAGTTCTTCAGCCGCTTTTGTAGAAAAAGTAATTATCAGAAAGCTTTCTGGATTAACACCTAATTCATTAACCATATATTTTACTTTTTCAACAATTACACGTGTTTTACCGGAACCTGGACCTGCTTGAACACTTAAAAACTTGTCACCCTCATATTTGACAATATATTCTTGCTCGTCATTTAATTCGATTGCCATAATTTAACTCCATGACTTTATTAATAATAGGTCTGTTGGTAATGTATTAAAAATATTATTAAATTGAATAAAATTATCATTAACCACAACCATACCCAAAAACTACTGTGAAATCATATGAATCTTCTTCAATTTTAAAAGATTATTTAACATTTTCCATTTCATATTTCAGGAGCTCTTTTGAACTTTTTTCCTCATAACTATAAGAAGAATCCATAAAACAGATTACTATATCACGAATATATTCATCAATTGAATTATAGTCTTTAAATTCGATACATCTATTAACATATTCATCATCATATTTTCAATTTCTTTTAAGTGTCTGGCTATCCATCTAATCTATTTTTTATTTCTGTTCTTAATTTTAATGATTCATTATAGCTTTTACTATAATTATAATTAATATTATGTTGTTTAATTAGTGAATCAATTATCTAATGCTTCAAATTCTTTTGGTTTATAAAATAAGATTTTATCATAGATATGAACTGCATCTTCGTATTTTCCAGATTCAATGACTTGATCTGCTTTTTTATTTAAAGCATCAACTAGATTGTCCACATCAAATCAGCATCTGTCAAAATCCTCAACAAGAGCAAAACCTTTTTCATAACACTCAATTGCACAATCATCATCCTCAAAACTTCACAATAATGTTTACATCTTTTTCAAGGTAGAATCTGAATTATTTGGATATAATTATTATTGAATGATTTAAGCATTTCAAAACTTCATCATAATTTTCAAAAGATTGTAATGAATGAGTTTTATATTCAAGTGCAAATTAATTATCCTTATCTATTCTAAGTATTTCCTCACAAACTTTTAGAATCTCCTCATGATTACCATACACATCTAAGAGACTACATCTTAAAATAATAGCTCAATAATTCTTCATTAGAGAATCCTTCTTCATATTTGGAAATTTCAGAGTATTTCCCGCAACTGATTAATGTTTTTGTGAAATTGTAATCCGGAATTTCTGAAGAGTTGTAGAATTCATATGTTTCATCAATCCTATTTAAGCTGATTAAAGCTTCAATCTTATTTATTCTAAGCCACTAATAATTTTTAATTTCCAAATCATCATTACAGAAATCCATTGCTTTTTCAAATTCATTCTTAGCTGAATAAGCTATTGCTTTAGCATTATAGGCATGATAATTATTTGGATATAACCTATGAATTTCATCTGCAATTCTGAAAACCAAATGATATTGGCGCCAGTCGCAATAAATGTATAATTTATAGGTTAGAGCAGTTTCATTGATCTTTTGCTGTTCCAATATTTCATTACAAAACCAATCTAATCTTGAAAAATTTTTTTTATCATATGCCTTTTCACATTCTCTAATTAATTCATCCATTCCTCTCACCATTATAAATTGATATTAAAAATTCTTTGAATAAATTAATACAGCTATGAAAATCCAATTTTGAGAGTTTTAGGTGATAGCTAGTATTTTTACATATAAACTTTTTATACACAACTTAATAATATTCTTTGTAATAAATTGTTAGTATAACCTCATTTATAAATGTTACTATGAAACCAAAATAATGTCAAGAAAAAACTAAATTTATTTTATACATAAGATTAATATATTAAATTATGTCTAACTTGGTATTTTGTTCTAAATGTGGAAGTGAAAATAAAAGTACAAATAATAAATGCGATAAATGTGGTGAATTCCTATTAAAACCAGAATTACTCCGACCAGGACATGAAGAAAGATTTGGTCGTATGTTTTCACCTAAAAATAAAAAAGCGATTAGTCAAATAACCATTGAAGGTTATAATACAGTTATTACTAACATTATCTATATGGGTCGTGCCCATCTCGATGAGATTATCCGAACCAATCATATTAATGTGGCTGAATTGTCTATATTAAATAAGATTGCATTATTTACACAGGCATACGTTAAAATAAGCTATAAATCCAGTGGAGCGGACCTTGGACACTATGCTTATAACAGTATTGCTGTTGATGACAGATTATTTGAATCCCAACAGATTGGAACATTAATACACGAACTG
>CACZOU010000087.1 GCA_902782945.1 uncultured Methanobacteriaceae archaeon | reverse complement strand
TTACAGTAATCTTCATGGTAAAACTGTTAAACTACCAATCTATAACCGTGAGGTTAAAATTATCACTGATGAAACAGTAGACCCTGAGTATGGTACTGGTGTGGTAATGATTTGTACTTTTGGTGATAAGACTGATGTTGAATGGGTTACACGTTATGATCTTGACATAATTGATGCTATAGATGAAAAAGGTGAAATGTTACCAGTAGCAGGTAAATATGCTGGTATGCCTATCAAGGAATGTAGGAAAGCTATTATCAATGATTTAAAAGAGGAAGGATTCCTCATAAAACAGGAAGATGTAGACCAGAATGTTGGTGTATGCTGGAGATGTAAGACTCCTATAGAAATCATGACTAAGAAACAATGGTTTGTAGCTGTAAAGAATATGACAGAGGACATCATTGAACAGGCTAAGAGTATGAGATGGGTACCTGACCATATGTATCATAGGTTAGAAAACTGGGCTAATAGTATGGATTGGGATTGGTGTATATCTAGGCAGAGAATATTTGCTACTCCTATACCTGTATGGTATTGTGATGATTGTCATAAGGTAGTACTACCTAGTGAGGAACAATTACCAGTAGATCCTACTATTGACCAACCTGACCATGCATGTAGCTGTGGATGCACTAGCTTCACACCAGAAGAGGATGTACTAGATACTTGGATGGATAGTTCAATAACTCCATTAACTATAGCTGATTGGCCAAATCATGGATGGGAAAATGTATACCCTGCAACTTTAAGGCCACAGGGACATGATATTATAAGAACATGGGCATTTTATACAATTCTAAGATGTTATGCTCTTACCGGTGAAAAACCATTTGATGAACTTGTAATTAATGGTATGGTATTTGGTGAGGACGGCCATAAAATGAGTAAATCATTAGGTAATGTAATACAGCCTGAGGCTGTTATAGATGAGTATGGTGCTGATGCTCTTAGATTATGGTCTGCTAACAGTGTACCTGGAGCAGATGTACCATTTGGTTGGAAGGATATTAAACATGCATATAAGTTCCTACGTAAATTCTGGAATGCATTCAGATTTATTAACATGCACCTGGATGAGAATGTACCAGAAGAACTTAGTGGAGATAATATTATTGATAAATGGATATTATCCAAGTTAAACAGATTAAACAAGGTAGTGACTGATGCATTTGAAGAATATAACTTTGCAAAGGCAGAACAAGCTATATATGACTTTGTATGGCATGATTTCTGTGATGAGTATATTGAGGCTGTTAAATACAGATTATATGAAGACATAGATTCTACAGCTGATGCAAAGTATACTCTTAAAACTGTAATAGAAACAACATTAGCATTAATGGCACCAATAACACCATTCTTCTCAGATAATGTGTCTCAATACCTTGGTAAGGAATCAAAAGAATTACATATCGGCGGATGGCCAGAACTCCATGAAGAATATATTGATGATGATGTAGAATTAATAGGTAGCTATGCAATAGATATCATAGATGAACTTAGAAGATACAAATCATCACATGGAATACCATTAAACCAGTTACTAAATACTGTAAACATATATACAGAAGATGTAAAGAAAATAGAAACCACCATAGAGGATATTAAAAATACTAACAAAGTGGATAATATAACAGTACAGAATGGTAAACCAGATTTACGTGAAAAAGTAATTTCAATGGAGCCAATAATGAGTAAAGTAGGACCGGAATTCAAGCAACATGCAAAGGATATAATTTCATACATTGCAAGTAATGACCCAGAAGAAATTGCAGAAAAACTAGAGAAAGACGGACAGGTAACTGTTGGTGAAGTAGCATTTACCAAGGAACATGTTACAACAGAATCAGAACTAGTTAGTCAGACAGGAGAAGTTGTTGACATACTACGTACAGAGGAATTTGATATTCTCTTAGAAGTACAGCAATAACTACTTCTTATTACCCACTTTTTTTATAAATATATGATTTTTTTATAACTATATTATTTGGAGAAATTACTTATGGATTTACAAGTTGAGAAGATAAGTAGAATCGGAGGAATTATTAAGGCTCCAGCATCAAAAAGTTATTCTCATCGAGCATTCATCGCAGCCGCACTAGCTGAGGGTCAGTCAGTATTAAAAGACCCATTATATTCTGAGGATACATTAGCAACTCTTGAAGCATGTGAACAGTTAGGTGCATTATTTCAGAGGTATCCTGATAAATGTATAGTTCAGGGAACTGCTGGATATATCAGAACACCTGATAATGTTATTGATGTAAAAAATTCAGGTACTAGTGTAAGGATACTAAGTAGTGTAGCAGCTATTGCACCAAGAGCAAATTATACAATATTCACTGGTGATGAATCACTAAGAAAACGTCCAATGCAAGATCTTATTGATGCACTAGAGAATCTGGGAGTAACAATCTACTCCTCACAGAGTAATGGAACACCACCAATAATAGTAAAGGGTGGATTTGATGGTGGAGAAACAGATATCAAGGGTGATGTTAGTAGTCAGTTTATATCATCAATAATAATGGCTGCTCCATATTCAAAGAAGCCTGTAACACTAAATGTGCGTGGAACATTTGTATCTAAGCCGTATGTTAACATGACATTATCAGTAATTAGTAAGTTCGGTATAGACTTCGAATATGATACAACAAATGTCCCTGAGTACTCATCATACTACATAGAACCACAAAAATATGAGGCAACAGAATACATAATAGAAGGAGATTACTCATCAGCATCATACATGATAGCAGCAGCAGCTATGATACCATCATCAATCACAATTAAGAATCTCTACAGTGATTCAATGCAGGGTGATAAGGTAATACTGGATATAATAGAGAATATGGGTGCAACAGTCAAGGTATCCGATACTGAGGTTCACATAGAAAGTGATGGACAGTTAAAGGCATTTGACATAAACCTTGAAAATGCACCGGACCTACTTCCAACAGTAGCAGTACTCATGGCAGAGGCTGAGGGAACATCAGTGATAACTGGCGTGGAACATGCAAGATATAAGGAGACAGACCGTGTGCATAACTGTGCAATAGAATTATCTAATGTAGGAATAGAAGTTGAGGAAATGAAGGATGGTCTTATTATCAAGGGGAATCCGACAGGAGGAGTAGTAAACTCTCACCTAGATCATCGTATGGTAATGGCATTCTATGTTCTAGGATTAAAAACTGGTAATATAACAATAAAGGATGCTGCTTGTTATGATGTGTCATTTCCTAACTTCCTGGATGTTATGAATGAAATATCAGAATAAAGGTGGTTATTATGATAACTGAGGATATGAAGGGAGATTTTACTGTTGAGCAAATAGAGTATATTGTGGATGAATTAGAGAAAATATTTGACCGCAGAACATTTGAGGATCAAAGTCCCTATGAAGTACTAGTTAGAACAATATTATCCCAGAGAACACGTGATGAAAATACTGACCGGGCTACTGCTAACTTATTTGAAGTATATCCTACAATGGAGGATATTGCTGAGGCACCTGTTGAGGAAATTGCTAAACTTGTCAGGCCTGCTGGTTTTTATAATGTAAAGGCTGGTCGAATAAAAGAAGTATCTAATATATTATTAGAGGAATATGATGGTATTGTACCAGATAGTATTGATGAATTAATTAAATTACCAGGGGTTGGACGTAAAACAGCTAACTGTGTTTTAGTGTTCGGTTTTCAGGAAGATGCTATACCTGTAGATGTTCATGTTCATAGAATTTCCAATAGATTAGGATTAGTTCATACCAAGGAACCTGAGGAAACAGAGGAAGTTCTAAGAGAAATAGTACCGAAGAATTATTGGTTACCTATTAATGATTTGATGGTGCAGTTTGGCCAGAATATTTGTAAACCTATTAATCCACAGCACATGGAATGTCCTTTCACTGATTTATGTGAATTATATAAATCTCTGGATGAAATTTAATTAATTGAAATCTTTTTTTATATTTTTTTAAATAAATAGTTCCTATAATAAGAACTATTATTATAATAATGTGCATATTTTAGGATTAAATCAACAAAAAATAGTACATAAAAGAGGAATATTTAAATAGTATGATGCTATATTTATGAATAGTAACTAATTACTCGAAATAGAAAATATTGAAAAATATGCTACTTACATATTTACAGGGAATTTAATATTTTCATAATCTCATTGGATTAGTTATGGTTTTAATATTCTTATGATTTGAAAAAAATGTTATTGTTAAGGATAATTAGGGAATACTTCCTTAACATTACCTTTTTTTATTAAAAAAAGATATAGCTATTTTTAATTGAATTTATCTTTATTTTACATTAATTAATCATATAATTTATGGATTACTAATTTTAAATAAAAAGATGTAATGAATTAATTCAAATTTAGATAAAAAAGAACAAGTAATTTAATTATATTCTAAATTTTATAATAATACTATTTATAAAAAAATTGTTTTATTAAAAAAAGAATTAATCAACTTCTCTTATGTAAAGAGAAATTTAGTTAAGGAGGTTGATTTATCGTTTAAGATTTTTAACCTCTTCAATGAATAAGTTTAAAACTTCTTCTTGTAATCCTTCTACAAATTTTAAGGATCCTGCAACTTCGTGTCCTCCACCATCTGCTCCAGCTTGTGGTATTTCTTCTTGTATTTTTGTGATTACATTGTTTAAGTTGAAGTCAAAGTCGTTTTTAATTACTTCAGTTGCTCTTATAACTGCAAAGTCTGGTCCATTTGCTAGGGTCATTATTGGTTTATCTTCTCCTTTTTCCTGTACAATTTTATCATGTACATAACCTGTTGTTTTTCCAGGTGCTGGATAGGTGAATTTATGTGCATATTTTTCAACGTCTAATCTATTTAATTGTATACCATTATCAAAGTATTCAGTTTGAACGTTTGGCATTGCTGCTTTAAGTTGTGTTTCAATTCTTTTATCTGATTCTTTCATTAGTACATTTAATAGTTCTTCCTGACGTTCTTTGTCTTCTAATCCTAGTATGGTGTTCATTACTCCTCTACCATTCATGAATCTTAAGAAGTATGCTTCAAAATCAACACAGGTTGCTACTTTGTCGAGGTCGTCACGAGAATATCCTTCCTCTGCTGCAATCTCAAGGTATCTGTCAACTTCTGAACATTCAGCATGGTCACCTACAGCTGCAATACCAGGGAAATGTCTGATTTCACTACGTACATCTGGATTTATCATACCTGCTAATTCCACTGCTAATGCACCAGCTGTTAACTGTGAATCTCCGCCAACAAGGTAAGGATTTACATGTATGTCAACATAGTTATCAATTAATGAACGACCATTTTCAACTTCTCCAGGATAATGATGGTCAACAACTATTGATTCAATACCATAAACTTTAGCATGACTTAATGCTGCTACATCTTCCTCTGTGGAACCATTATCCAGTAATACAAGTAATGGTAATTTTTGTCCATGACGTTCCTGGTCTTCTAGTGCATAAGATAAATCTTTTACAACATCTTCTAATTCATAGAAAGGTGCCTTACTAGGGGATCTCTTAAAGAAGTGCCATTCAGCATCAGCATCATTACTTTCTTCTCTTAGAAGTGGTAATACTGCCTGCTCTACTGCTACACCAGCACATATACCATCAGCATCAGCATGGTGACGTACAAGTATTGATCTGCCGTCAAGTATTGCTCTTCTAATAGTTTTTGCTGCTTTTGCAAGTTTTGGTCTTAGTTTCTGTAGAACTTCACTTTCTTCAATCATTACAGAAGTATCTTTTGGTTCAGCTTTTTGATTAATGGATTCTTCTATTAATTCTCTAAGATTGTTTTCATCATCTTCATCAAGTTTTTCAATTGATTCAGATTCAATCTGTATTTTACCACTATGTAGTGATATTTCTCCAAGTATTTCTACAACATCATCTACTTCTAATTCTGGGTACATTCTTACACCAGGTTCGTTAAAAGCAGCTGCCCATGTTACATCTGTTTCATCTCTAACTGTGAATATTGTAGGACCACTTGTCTGCTGAATTTGTATGATTTCACCTTGAATTGCAATATTACGTCCAAGGTTATCCTCTGATAAGTCAGAAATCTTAGTTCTTTTCACATTTCGTTTAACAGTTATTTTTTCGTAGTCATTACCATATTTTGTTTTTGAGTAGCCTAAATCAACATCCATTTTACCTTTATGAGGCTTGATTTCAGCAATTTTTACTACTATTTTATCTCCTACTTTTTCTTTAGGATTACGTGTTCTCAGTAGTCCATATACACTTTTACTTAGACTAACAAAGAACCCATATTTTTCTACTCTAGTAATGACTCCTTCATAGTCACTGCCTATTTCTAGGTCTTCAATTTGACATGAAGGACTTAACACATATACTATTGGTTTATCATTAGTAGATGCGTTTTGATTTTTCTTCATATATGGTTCTCCTAATTTTTGAATAAAAAAATATAATATAATAAATAATCTTAGATTATTTTTCAGTGAATTTGTCAGGATTTTGATTCTCTAACTCTTCACGTTTATCATTATATTGTGTTGTGTTCTGCATTATTTCATTTGATTTGTTAAAATGTTCTTTGGATAATGAATAATCATTTGGATTTATCAGTGCTAAACCATTTTTCATCTCATTAGCTGCATTAATTTTCATGTCTAGTTCGTCTAGTGTGTAGTTAAAGTATTGTGTTAGAACGGTATCATTCCGATTTATTGATTTGTTTAATGCAATTTGTGTATCATTTTTTGCTTTATTGTAATTTGTCAGTGATTCATCTATTGATTGAGTTGCTTTTTCATAGTTTTCATTGTTTATATATCCAACTGCTTCATTATATTTGGTGTTACCAGATTCCAGGTTTGAATTGATTGATGGAAGCTGGGATTGTGGTTTATATAGGTTATCTATATAAAAAATACCAACAATTAATATGCATAATGCAATTAAACAACAAATTATAGCTTTTTTATTCATATGCTCAAATCTATAACAATTAATTTAAACATTTAATATTTATCTCTTTTTTAATTAAAATATATTATCATAAATAGTATATATCACAAAATAGTCAGTGTTTTTATGGAAAATAGCAGTATATTATGGGTCAGTTATTCTTGCCAGTAAAATGATAAAAAGTATCCATGATATTATAGAAAATAATTATAGATTTATTTTAATTCAACATTACTCTAATCATTATAATTGTATTATTTAAAACAATATTTACTTAATAATACATGTACATGTCATATATTATAATCAGTAGTTTTATAATTTATTGTTATCAAAATAAATGAAGATATATTCTAATTGTATGAAAAAGTTTATAAACTTAAACAAATATAAATAAATGATAGGCTAG
>CACZOU010000086.1 GCA_902782945.1 uncultured Methanobacteriaceae archaeon | reverse complement strand
TTGGTATTTTAATAAAAAATCTGGTAAATTAGAAGGTGTTAAACTTAATGTTGTAAAGCAATATCAACAAGGTATGTGTGGCTGTGGTCCTACATCTGTTGCTATGATTTTAACATATGTGTCTGGTAGAAATATTTCAGAATGTTATGTTGAATGTGCCGGTAGAAGTAATTGTACATGTAGTGATGGTGGATATTGTCCAGATGAAAATATATATGGATTAGATGGTCTTAATAATACTAATTTTAAGACAAAATTTGGTTATAGACTTAAGGAACCTGGAGGCTCTTTTAATCCATCAAAATCGAGAGTTTTAGAAGAATTATTTTCAGGACGTCCATTTGTTTTTCAGGCACCTCCTAAAGAAGATAATTCACGAGCTACTGAAGAAAGATTTACTGAAGGATCTGGTCATTATTTGGTAGTTAGTGGTTATCATAATGGTAGGTTTATATTTAAAAATCCTAGTAATGATAGTATGGTTCAAAGTGCTACGTGGTCAACTATGCAAGCCGTTAAGGTTCCTTCTAATCAAATATATAATAGTTTTCATTTTTTAAAAAAGGTAAAATAATTTACGAGGTGATAAGATGACAGATATAGAAATACAAAGAAAATTTAAAAAAGATAATATTAGGGATGTTGCTAAAAAAATAGGTATTGAAGATAATATTTTGTTGTATGGTGATGATAAGGCTAAAATTAATTATGACAAAATAAATATAAATAAAAATGGAAAATTAATATTAGTTACTTCTATTAATCCTACTCCATATGGGGAAGGTAAAACTACTGTTAGTATTGGTCTTAATGATGGATTAAATAAAATTGGTAAAAGTAGTATTGCTGTGTTAAGAGAACCATCTATGGGGCCTGTATTTGGAATAAAAGGTGGAGCTACTGGAGGAGGGTATTCACAAGTTATGCCAATGGAAGATATTAATCTTCATTTTACAGGGGACATGCATGCTATAACTAGTGCTAATAATTTAATTAGTGCTGCTATTGATAATCATATTTATTTTGGTAATGAATTAAATATAGATACTAATAAAGTTTGCTTCAGAAGATGTATGGATATGAATGATAGGGCTTTAAGAGAAGTGAATTTAAGTAATCGAACTGATTATTTTAATATAACTGCAGCAAGTGAAATTATGAGTATTCTTTGTTTGAGTAATGATTTTGAAGATTTAAAGAATAAATTATCTAATATATTAGTGGCATATGATATTAATGGTAAGCCTATATATTCTAGAGATTTAAAATTAACGGGAGCATTAGCAATAATTTTAAAAGATGCTATAAAACCTAATTTAGTTCAATCTTTAGAAAATAATCCTGTTATTATTCATGGTGGTCCTTTTGCTAATATTGCTCATGGATGTAATAGTATTATTGCTACTAAGTTAGGTTTAAGATTAGCTGATTATGTGGTAACGGAAGCTGGTTTTGGTTCTGATTTAGGTGCTGAAAAGTTTTTTGATATAAAATGTAGAAAGGCTAATTTGAAACCTAGTTGTGTAGTTGTAGTGGCTACTATTAAAGCTTTGAAGTATAATGCTGGCATTAATAAAGATGATATATTAACAGAAAATATGGAAGCTTTAAAAGAAGGAGTTTCTAATTTAGAAGTACATATAGATAATATGTTAAAATATACAAAAAATGTTATAGTTACTTTAAATAAATATAATACTGATACAGATGAAGAAATAGAATTTATTAGAAATTATGTTTTAAATAAGGGTGTAGAATTTGAAATCAATGATTCTTATGCTAGTGGTGGAGATGGTTCTTGTAAGCTTGCTAAAAAAGTAGTAGATGTTTGTGATAAAGATAATGATTTCAAATTATTGTATGAGGATAGTTTAAGTATTAAGGAAAAAATAAATATTATTGCTAAAAAAATATATCATGCTGGTAATATTAATTATACTGATTTAGCTTTATCTAAGATAAAAGATATAGAGAATATTGATATGGATAAATTACCTGTATGTATAGCAAAAACACAATATTCTATATCAGATGATCCTAAAAAATTGGGATATCCTAAAGATTATGAAATTACTGTTAGGGATGTTAATGTTTATACGGGAGCTGGATTTATTGTAGTATATTTAGGAAGTATTATGACTATGCCTGGATTATCTAGACATGCTAATTATGAAAATATGAGTATTGATAATAATTATAATATAGAAGGAATATTCTAATGTATATATACATTCATATTCCTTTTTGT
>CACZOU010000085.1 GCA_902782945.1 uncultured Methanobacteriaceae archaeon | reverse complement strand
TTTTTTCGTATTCTTGTGATGCATCTATGAATAGTATGTTGTCGTCTGCTGTTCTGCATTTTTTTAGTACCATTATGATTGTTGGTATTCCTGTTCCATAGAATATGTTGGATGGTAGTCCTATTATTGCGTCGATGTAGTTTTTTTCTTCTAGGAGTTGTTTTCTTATTTTTTCTTCTGCTGCTCCTCTGAAGAGTACTCCGTGTGGTAGTACTACTGCCATTGTTCCATTGTCTTTTAGGTGGTATATCATGTGTAGTACAAATGCGTAGTCAGCTTTGCTTTTAGGTGGTAGTTTTCCGTATTCTGCAAATCGTGGGTCTTTCTCGAATTTCTTGGAGCTACTCCATTTTGCACTGAATGGTGGATTTGCTACTATTGCATCGAATTGTTGGTCTATGAATTGTGGGTCTTCTAGGCTGTCCCCTCTTTTTATTTCAAAGTCATCAAAAGGTATTCCGTGTAGGATCATGTTCATTCTTGCTAGGTTGTATGTTGTCTGGTTTAGTTCTTGTCC
Source organism: uncultured Methanobacteriaceae archaeon (assembly GCA_902782945.1). GTDB lineage: Archaea > Methanobacteriota > Methanobacteria > Methanobacteriales > Methanobacteriaceae > Methanosphaera > Methanosphaera massiliense. The sequence continues at coordinate 6,886 of CACZOU010000085.1, read as the reverse complement.
ATAAAAGTCAGCTACTTTTGCTTCTTTACTTATTCTTAGTAGTAATGAGCCTGAACCACATGTAGGGTCGTATGCTGACTTTATTTTACTTTTATCTAGTGTTACTATTTTTGCAAGTACTTTTGATACTTCTTGTGGTGTATAGAATTCTCCTGCTTTTTTACCTGCACTTGATGCAAATTGTCCTATGAGATATTCATAGGCATCTCCGAGTATGTCTCGTTTTGTGTCTTCTAATTTGAAGTCAATTTCGGATAGTTTTAGGAGTATTTGTGATATTTTTTCATTTTTTTCTTCTGGTGTTTTTCCTAATTTGGATGATTGTAAATCCACATCTTCAAATAGGTTTTCGAAATCATCTTCACTTTCACTTCCCTGTGCTGATTCACCTATCTTGTTTAATGCTTTTTCTAGGTCTTCTAATATGAATTCTTGTAGTTTTGCTTTATCTACTATTGTTTTAAATAGGTATTGTGGTTCTAAGAAGTATCCTAGGTTTTCTACAGCTTCTTCTGGTAATATTGTATGGTAATCTTCATCATTTTCATATGCTTCTTGGAATGTTAATTCATCTTCTTCTAATTCTTTGTTCAGAAAGTTTTCTATTTTCTCGGATAGGAATTTGTAGAAAATAAAACCTAGTATGTAGTTTTTGTATTCATTTGCATCCATACTTCCTCTTAGTATATCTGCTACATCCCATAGTTTTTGTTCTAATTGTTGCTTATATTCTTCATCATTCATATTTTAATGTCCCCCTATTCATTAATTTACCATGTGTATTTGTCAATTAAAGTTATTATCTCTTTTTGAAGTTCCTGTCTTTTACGTCTTTTATCTTTTAATTTTAATTTTTCTGTGAATAAATCTGATACTTCAGTTGGTTTTATTTTTCCACTAAATTCATATTCATTTATTAAGTCCCCTGTTTTATCAGCATGAAGATTCTCTTTAGTTATTAATTCATTAATTGCTGTTTTCTTTTCTTGATCCATGTATTCTTCTAGTTTTTCCTCAGTGTTTACATTCTCATTAGGCTTTACAATATTTTCTTCAATAAACTTATTAATTAAATCTATTTTACTTCTGAGCGTTATATCTTTTTCCATTGTATTTAGGATGAATTGTTTATCTTTTTCAAATCCAGGTGTGTTTGGTCTTAGTTCTTTTAGTAGTTTTAAGATGTATTCTACGTTAATATCGTCTCTTCGTAATAGTTCTATCTCAAAATCAATATCTTCTAGTACTGATTCTTTTTCACCTATTGAAGTAGGGGGATCATAAATATCAATGTATTTACTCTTATAATCCTCAATTTCCTGTTCAGGTAAGGATAAATCTTTATAGTTGAATTCTGTGAATGTTGTTATCCTGTTTAGTAGTCTTAAGAGGTCCCTGAATGTTTTAACAAAATTCTTTAAGTCTTCTCCTTCCAGTTGGTCTACTTCATCAACTGTCTTTACTATAGTATGTAGTGTTTTTACTCCACTGTTGAAGTTTTCAACATATTCCCTGTATGGCTTCATTAGTACAGTTTCTTCTGCATTCTCATCTGAGAATAATCTTATTGCCTCATCTGTTTGTTTTTTAAGGTTTCTGAAACATATTATATTACCATATGCCTTTTTCTCGTTACATATCCTGTTAGTTCTTGAGTATGCTTGAATTAATGAGTGATATACAAGATTTTTATCTACGTATAATGAATTTAAGTATTTATTGTCAAATCCTGTGAGAAACATATTTACTACAAGTAGTATGTCTATTTTTTTAGCTTTGGATTTTTCTGATACATCTTGGTAGTACATGCTGAATGTATCAGTTGAATAATTAGTTCCAAATAACTTATTATAATCACGTATTTGCTCTTCTAACGTATCTCTTGGGTGTACTTCTTCCTCTGTAAGATCAGGATTATCCTCATAAGTATATATTGTAGCTATTTTTAGTCTGTCTCCCTCTGGTAGTTCTTGGTTTTTCTTCTTAAATATTTCATAATACCTGTTTAATACTTTTATTGAGCTAACAGCAAATATTGAAGTAAATTCCCTATTATATGTTTTTCTGTCATGATTTTCGAAGATGTAATCAACTATTTTTTCTAGTCTTTTATCTGATTCCATTACTTCTTTTGTATTTATTTCTTCTACTGCTATATCGTATTTAGACTTATTTTTATAACGTCCTATGTATTCTACACTAAATCCTAAAACGTTGTTATCCTTTATAGCATCCTTTATGAGGTATTGATGTAGTCTGTCTCCGAAGATGTCATGTGTTGTTTTATTCTTATTCGAGTTTTCTGCAAATATTGGTGTTCCTGTGAATCCAAAGCATTGGATATTTGTAAAGTATTTAGTTATTGTATTATGCATTTCACCAAATTGACTTCTATGACATTCATCAAACATTAGAATCATTTTCTGGTCTTTAACTGATTCTAATTCCTTCTTATTACTCTTTGCTGCTTTTGATAGTTTTTGTATTGTTGTAACAATTAGTTTGTCTGTTCCCTTTAATTGTTTTATTAGTTTCCTGGTATTTTCTGTTGAATCTACTGAGCCATTACTGAATTTATTAAATTCATTGAATGTTTGATTATCTAGGTCTTTTCTATCTACTATGAATAATACCTTATCTATTTCTGCTCTACGTGCTAGTAGCTGACTTGCCTTGAATGATGTGAGTGTTTTACCACTACCTGTTGCATGCCATACATATCCATTCTTTTTTGAATGTAATGCACTATCCAGTATTTTCTCAACAGCATAAAATTGGTAAGCTCTAAGTATTAACATGGACCTAGTTGATTCACTAAGAACTATGTATTTATCAATCATCTTATGTATATGATAACGTTCTAAAAACTCATTTGTGAAGTCCTTGAGATTTGAAATATTATTATTCTTTTCATCCTTCCAGAAAAATGTGAACTTATAATTTAAATCCCTGTTATTAGCATAGTACTTAGTATCTACACCATTACTTATAACAAATACTTGGATATACTGGAATAATCCTCTATAAGTGTGTATCTGATATCTTTGTGTTTGATTAAATGCCCTTTTTAATTCTATGCCACGTCTTTTAAGCTCTACCTGTACTAATGGAAGACCATTAATAAGAATTGTTACATCATACCTATTCTTGTACTTGCCTTCCATAGTTATTTGATGTGCTACTTGAAAAGAATTTTTACACCAATGATGATTAAAAAAATCAATATACTCCATAGTATTATCATCACGTAATAATTCCATCTTATCACGTAACTTCTTAGCCTTATCAAATATACCTCCACTTTCTAAATGTAAAAGTATTTTATTAAATTCCTGTTCTGAGAATTTTGTATTATTCAAAATTTCCAACTGAACCTTTAGATTATCTTTTAGTTGACTAATATTATGAATATCAACATATTCATAATCTAAGGATTCTAGTTGAGAAATAAATTCATCTTCCAAAGCTTGTTCTGATTGATGTGACATAAAATCAATTTCCTTTATTAATATTTAATTATATGTAAATTCAACTATTAAATCCTTTTTAAAATTAAAATAAGACTATTATAAGATGGAATTTGTTGGGATAATATATAATCAATTTATAATCTTATCCATTAGTATGGTATTAATAATAAATTAAATAATCTTCTTAATCCATAAATAATAAATAACTATAATAATTAGAAGGGAAATGATAATGACAGATTTTCAAGATGAAGTACTAGACTTTGCTAAAGAACTAAGAGAAAAAAAGAAAGGAATACATACTGAAGAAACAACAAAGATAGCAATAATACTACCTTTCTTAAATTTAATGGGCTATGATACAACAAATCCCGAAGTACTGAAAGCAGAATATACTGCTGATGTTGGAACTAAAAATGGTGAAAAAGTTGACCTAGCAATACTAGACCATGGAAAAGTAAACATTCTCGTAGAATGTAAATCAATCAACACAGAACTACAAACAGATTATAAAAACCAATTACTTAGATACTATGGTGTAACTGATGCAGAGATAGGAATACTCACTAATGGAATAATATGGCAATTCTATGCAGATAGTAAACAAAGAGGAAAGATGGATGAAACACCATTTCTCGAATTAGACTTAGAAAATCCTAAAAAATCAACTATAAGTATTCTAGAAAACTTCACACAGGATAAATTTAACATACAATCATTAGAAAAAAGTTTAAATGAATTAAAATATAAACATGACTTAAAAATGATATTATCAAAAGAATTAAACAATCCAAGTGATGAATTAACACGAGTAATAACTAAACAAGTATATGATGGAATAGCAACACAAAAGGTAATTAAAGAATTCAGAAAACTAATAAAAACAGAAATACAACAAATAATACAAGAAAAAGTAGATAAAAAACTAAATGATGCATTAGAAAACAATGAAACAGAAAACGAAACAATCAATGCAACAGAAATCACATTAAATACCACCAGTATATTTACAACAGAACAAGAAAAAGAAGCATATGAAATCATTAAGGCAATAGCTAGTAATGTGACTAATCCAAATAACATTATACTTAGAGATGTGAAAACTTACTGTGGAATATTATACAAAAATAATGCAAGTAGACCAATTGTAAGATTATACTTTAATAATCCTGAAAAATTATCCATAGAAATATTTGACAATCTAACAACAACAAAAGGAGACAAAAAAGGTAATAAATATACAATTAATAAAACAAGTGACTTGTACAACTATAAAACAGAAATAGAATCTACAATAGTATTTTATCAACAATGTGAAAGGTAATTCAGATTTATTTCAAAAAAAAAGTTTATATGATAGTAAGATCTAATGATTTCTATTAGAACGTTTACTATCAATATAATTTCATATTTTATAGTTTCAATTAAGCTGCAATTGGTTCCCCATTATCATTGTATAATTCACAATAATCATATATTTTCATATTTCCTGTACTACTTCTTAAAGTACCTAATCGTACAGTTATTGTTTTACCTATAGGATTAGATCCTCTGTATTTAATAATTGTATCATAATCATTTTTATTTAATCCTATCATATATGTTTTACCTTCAGGAACTAAAGTTGCATAATCACTTCCAGCAAACGAGCCTCCATTTTCATTAATATAAATATCCTCAATAGTCACGTTCACCATATCACCCTCATTAGAGCTAGATGAACTTGTTGAAGGATTATCTGAAGAAGCTACTGATGGATTATCGCTACTTGTTGTATTAACATCAGAATCATCATTATCCGGTGCTAACATAGAAAATACACCAAATATTATAATACCCGCACAACAACATACTAAAATTACTGTGAGAAAATCATTATCCATTATTTTTCACCTCCATAAGATTAGTTTAACAAATTTTAGGATTACCATTATTCCTATTCCTGCAAGTAAACCTGTTATAAATCTTAATGTATTGTTACTTTCCCTCTTACCAAGTGCTTGAGTAAATCCATCAACAAAACATGGTATTATTAATAAAATTCCATAATATATATAATTTAAGGTATAATGTATAGGCATTAAATATGCATAAACAACATATACTATCATGCTTATGTATAGACCAGTGCATCTTGAACATACAGGAAACTGATGTCCTTTAATAAAAAAAGATCTTTCAGGTTTTCTATGACAAATATATTTAAATAAATACTTATAACCCATGATATAAATTTTATCCCTATATATATACTTTTCTTATTCAAGTTATAAAGCTTGAATAATTATTTATATCTAAAAATAAGTGATTATATTAGACTTTATAATATAAAGAAAATATCTATAAAATATAAATTTTTATCTTTTTCCAGGTAAGTTTTATATAATTCCGGTGTGTAATATAGTATTATTGAAATATTGGCTGATATGGCCGTACATGTCTTTTCAGGTATGTATCAAGGCACATCATTAGTTTTCAAGATTTTGCATTTTAGTTCGTTATAGTTACCTATAACGAACTAAAAATTTGGCATGATAAAAAAATTATAAAAAAAGTCAATAATACAAAAAGAATAACAATAAAAAAAAATAATTAAAAGAAATACACCCTTTTTACATTATATCCTAAAAAATCCAACATCACTAAAATACTAAAAATACACCACAAACCCTATATCAAGAATGTAAAATATAATAAAAAACATGATTAAAAAAAGGATACCCGAAAAAATAAAAATAAAAAATAAATATTTTAAACTATTTTATTATTATCTAGTAGAACAATGTTATGTACAAAACTATATAATAGACTATACTTATTATAACAGTAGTTTCAATATAAAACCCTCTTTCTGTTCTAACATCCCATGGTAACACTTTATTCATATAATCTGGGAATAATAAAACATGTATGGTTATTAATAATATAATTAAACTATACATAATAACAGGCCTATGGAGTGAAAAATACGCTGCTATAATTAATGTACTAAACATAGATGTGTATAATGTCCAAGCCCCACTATATAATGGATAAGTTGTATAATATCTTTTTTCACTTGCAAACTTATCTCCCTCATAATAGAAAAACTTCATACGAAGAAATATTATAATATCACAATAGGTAAATAGACCACATAAAATTAATCCTAGATGAAATAAGAAATAATTTTCTGCAAAGATAGAGAATACATAAGTAGGCAAACAAGCTAAACAACACATATATGATGTATTCACTATTAAATTTACTGAATCTATCCACGCTCGTGACCCATTTTCTCTAATGTAATATAGTTTACGTCCTGTTTTATTATAAAAATAATCACTTAAGAGAATTTTACGAATTAAGAAAAAAAGGGATGGTGGGAGAATCAAACTAGCAAGTAATAACCAACCAGGAAAAATATCTATAATTAT
>CACZOU010000084.1 GCA_902782945.1 uncultured Methanobacteriaceae archaeon | reverse complement strand
TGAATTAATGAATTGTACTAAAGATAATCTTAATAAAAATGATAAAGTAAATATAGATACTGATTTTCCATATATTAAGCCTGGAACAAACACTATTTCGTTAGGTGAAGGAATAACATCAGTTTCAATAGTGTATAATGCGGGGTGGTTGTGATGTTAACGATATATGACAAAGCAGCCACTTCTTTTAATAATCTGGGAATTGGTGTATTAAGAGATTTTAAAAGCGATCCATTAATTACAGAAGTATTAAATGGATTATATAATTTGGAATTTGAATATTTATGTGATGGTTGGTTAAGTGAATATTTAGTAGAAGAAAATATAATAAAAGCTAATGGTCAACCATTTAGGATATGGAACGTTAAGAAAAATGTAAATAATAACACAGTTAAAATACTAGCGAAACACATTTTCTTTGATGCCGAAAAGAGCGTATGGCTTGAAGATGTAGCTCCAACTAACTTAACTGCTCAATTAGCTTTAACGTGGTGTTTAAATAGAGCTAAAGACAGTTCACCGTATCAATCGAGTGGCGATTGCACAACCATAGCATCAGCTCGATATGTTAGAACGAATCTTATTGATGCCGTATATAATAATGATAACGCTATTTTAAAACGTTTTGGTGGTGAAATAGAATTAAATAACTATAATGTAATCATTCATAATAAACGTGGTAATGATTTAGGTCTTGAAATAAGACAAAAAAAGAATTTAACAGGTGCTGATTATGAATTAGACTTTTCACAAGTTGCGACAAGAATAATGCCTATTGGAACTAATGGTTTATTACTTCCAGAAAAATATATTGATAGTGAAATAATAGATAGTTATTTTACGCCACTTTATTATAAATATGAGTGTAATATCGGTGTCAATGAACAAGAAGGTATAACAAAAGAAATGGCATATCAGATGATGCGTGATGAGGTTGCTAAATTATATGAGGGTGGAATTGATAAACCAATAGTCAATATAAAAATAGATTTCATAGAATTAGCTAAAACGTTAGAATATGCACAATATTCTAGTTTAGAAACAGCTCATTTAGGTGATTCATGCAAAGTTTATATTCCATCACTAAAATTAAGTTTAACTACACGAATAGTTAAAACAGTATATAATTGCCTTAAAAAACGCATCGTATCGCTCGAATTAGGTTCAATTAAACCAAATATAGCCACGAGTAGAATACAAACGGATAGAGTGCTTAAAAATGCCATTTCTGTAGATACTGATACGAGTATATTACAAAGAGCAAAAGAACAAGCTACTGAATTAATTAATCATCCATTTGCTGGATATTTATATATTGATGAAACAAACGGACAGTTGTATATAATGGACACTAAAGATCCTAATACAGCTCAAAAGGTTTGGAAGTGGGGGTTAGGTGGTTTAGGATTTAGTTCAACAGGTATAAATGGACCATTTGGAATAGCAATAACGCAAGATGGTTCTATTGTAGCTGATTTTATTACTACTGGACAGTTAAATACTAACTTGATTCAAGGATATGGACAATTAGTAACTACCGTATCAGATAATACTGGTGCTATATCTCTTTTAACTCAATCAGTTGGTGAATTAAATAGTAAGATTCAGGATATAGCTGATATCACAACGGCTGCAGAATCAACATTTGCTGTTGTTGAATTAACGAATGTTAACGAATCACAGCCTATAATGATAAAAGTTCATCCAGTAAATAATAAAAATATATCTTATTTATATCCTAGAACTAATTTATATCCATCATCAACACTTTATATGACAACAAGAACAATTAGATTTAGGAATACATCTACTAATGAAGTATTTGATTATGAATTATTCGATGATCTATTATATTATGATGAAGATAATTACGATGAATTTTATTTTGATTATGATAGTGAAACAGTTCAAATAACTAAAAAATGTGAATATGCTGCGGATGGTTCAGTTGTGTTAAAATCTACTCCAATTGTAGAAACAAGATCGTTCCCATCACCAGAAGATTTCTTTTTAACAACAGGAAACTATCAAGTAAGTATTTTAGGTTATACGAACGGTTATATATCAATTAGATGTATGGCAAGTAATATATATACTTCACAATTTGCTACACGAAGTGAATTATCACAGACTGCATCACAAATTAGAACTGATGTTTCTGGTTCATATGCAACAAAAAACGAATTAGCAACAACTAATACAAATCTAACTCAAACTGCAGAAAGTATTCGTTCAGAAGTAAGTCAAACATATCAAACTAAATCTGATGCAGATACAGATTATACGACTTTAGATAGTAAAATAAATCAAACAGCTACGAGTATAACAAGCACAGTATCTGCAACATATGAAACTAAAGAAGATTTTAATACAAAATATACGCAGATTCTTCAAACAGAATCATCTATTTCATCTACAGTAGCTACTAAAATAGGTGATGATGAAATAATATCTTCAATTAATCAAAGTGCAGAAGATGTAACTATCAATGCAGGAAAAATTAATATGGCTGGTGTTGTTACTGCTATTAACAATGGAACAACTACAATAGATGGTTCAAAAATAACTACTGGAACGATTACAGCTAATCAAGTAAACAGTTCAATAATTACAACTTCAAACTTCTCTGCACAAAATATTAATGCTGATAAGATAAAGACTGGTACTTTAACCGCAGCAGCCATTAATCTTGGTTCAGGGAAATTTAAGGTAACTACTGGTGGAGTTTTAACAGCTACAAGTGGAACAATCGGAGGCTGGACTATTAATTCAGGAAAACTCGGAGGGGATAATACTTATTTAAATCCTAATGGTTCTTGTCAATTTTATCCATCTGGTGGAGCAATAGTTGGATGGAATAATGCAATTAGATTAAAAGGACCATCTGGCATTGGTATTTATAACTCACACACCGCCTATGGAAGCTCAACAACAATAAGCAATGGTATTCATATTATGGCTGATGCTGGAAATTTAAATTTAATGCAAGAAAGCTCTAGTTATGGCGTAAATATTAGATCATATTGTAGTCCTAGTACAATATCAAACGCTGGTGCAAGAAGTATTAAATTAGCAGCTGCAAGTAATATTTCAATGTATGCTGTATCAGGGTATTGTTATGCACAGGGTAACGGTGTATCTTCAGGTAAAATAAAAACCGATAATGGTTCGGCTTCGAGTAGAAATGTAAAAACCAATATAAAAGAGTTTACTGATAAAGAATACAATGATGCAATTAATTTATTGCGTTATATTAAAATATATGATTATGATTATAAGTATGATCTATATGAGGATAAAAGCCAATATGGATTTATTCTTGATGAAATAGAAGAAAAGGATAGTAAATTCTTTAAAATAACTAAAGATAAAGCTATTGTATCTGGTAATCATCTAGATTTTAATCTTGATAATTTAAGTGACAAAGATAAAACAATCGAGGTAAAAAAGTATAATAGCGATACTTTAGATAAGTTTTTATTAACATGCATTAAAAAGCAACAAGTAGAAATTGATAGATTAATAAAGGAAATGGAGGTGTTAAAGAATGGATGAGCCTTTTACTTTAAAAGTTCAAGCAACAGAAGAACAATTGGTTAAAATTCTAAATGAATCTAAAATACCAGCTTTTGTATTAAAAATTATTTTGCAAAATTTATTCAATCAATTAAGTGAAATCGAAAAAAATGAAATCGAATCTTATTTAAGAAAGAAGGAGGATAAAGATAATGCAAAAGATTAATTTTCAAGATTTGCCTAGCACAACAACTCCAATAAGTGCTACAAATCTTAATTTATTACAAACTAATGTAGAAACCGCTATTGATTTAAAAGCAAATTTAACGGAATTAGCAAATTATATTAATGGTACTACATCTATGGGTTCAATAAAGACTACTGGTGTATCAATTAATGATAATACAGTTAATAATGTAGCTTTTCTTGAATATGAAGTGGTAGATACATGGTAGAAAGGAAAAAATATGAGAAAAACTATTGACTGCATACGACAGTATGCTACACTTATACATACATACATACATACATACATACATACATACATGGCTTACGCCAAAAATATCAAAAGAGAGGAGG
>CACZOU010000083.1 GCA_902782945.1 uncultured Methanobacteriaceae archaeon | reverse complement strand
TGTATCAATGTGGTATTCCAAAAGAAATGGCTCTTGAATTATTTAAGCCACATGTTATAAGAGGTTTAATTGAAAGAGAAATAGTACATAATATTAAAGCAGCTAAAAGAATGATTGAAAATCAAGATGATAGAGTATGGGATGTAGTTGAAGACGTTATTAAAGGACATCCAGTGTTATTAAATCGTGCGCCTACATTACATAGACTTGGTATTCAAGCTTTTGAACCAAAATTAATTGATGGAAAGGCTATTAGACTTCATCCACTTGTTTGTCCAGCATTTAATGCGGACTTTGATGGAGACCAAATGGCAGTACATGTTCCACTTAGTTTAGAAGCTCAAGCTGAAGCAAAAATTTTGATGTTAGGTTCTGGAAATATCTTAAAACCATCAAGTGGTGAACCAGTTGTTACTCCATCACAAGATATGGTATTAGGTAATTATTATTTAACTATGGAAAAACAAAGTGACGAAGAAGGTAGAGTATTTAGAAATCCTAATGAAGCATTAATGGCTTATGAAAGAGGAGAAATAGATCTACATACAAGATTAGCTTTACCTGTTAATTCATTTCATCATAAAGTATTCTTAGGATCACAAAAAGATAAGTACTTAGTTACTACTGTTGGTAAAATTAAATTTAATGAAATTTTCCCAGATGCTTATCAATATATTAATGAAGGTAGTAAAGAAAATCTAGAAATGGCTACTCCAGAAAAATATTTCATTTCAATGGGTGAAAATATTCCTGAATATATCCATAATCTAGAGCTTGCTAGTCCAATTAATAAAAAGAATATTCAAACATTAATAGGTCAAGTATTTAAGAGATATAAAACAACAGAAACTTCAGTTATGCTTGATAGATTAAAAGATTTAGGATTTAAATATTCAACTAAATCAGGAATTACAATGTCAGTTTTCGATGTTATGACTACTGATAAGAAAGATGCAATAATTGAAGATGGTAAGAAAAAAGTTGCAGAAGTAACTAAACAATATCGAAGAGGTCTTATCACAGATGATGAAAGATATGAAAAAGTTGTTGAAATTTGGAATAATGCAACAGATGCTGTTCAACAAGAACTTGCTGTAATAGCAAAAGAAAATAAGGACAACCCAGTATTTGTAATGATGGATTCTGGTGCAAGAGGTTCTATGGGACAATTTGGACAAATGGCTGGTATGAGAGGACTTATTGCAAAACCAAATGGTAAAGCTGTTGAAATTCCAATTACTTCAAACTTTAAAGAAGGAATGAGTGTGTCTGAATACTTCTTATCAGCACATGGTAACAGAAAAGGTATCGTTGATACAGCATTAAAAACAGCTAACTCTGGTTACTTGACTAGAAGATTAGTTGATGTTGTTCAAGACGTTGTTGTTAAAGAAGAAGATTGTGGTACTATTCAAGGTGTGACTGTTAAGGCATTTATTAATGAAAAAGATGGTAGTGTAATCGAAAGTTTAAGACAAAGAATAGTTGGTAGATTTACTAATAAAAAAGTAATTGATCCAAAAACTAAAGATGTAATTATTGATAAAAATGAATATATTACAGAAAATATCGCTGATAAAATTGTTAATGCTGGTATAGAAGAAGTTGAAATAAGAACAACACTTACTTGTAAAACTCATGACGGTGTTTGTAAGAAGTGTTATGGTCGTAACTTAGCAACTAATAATATAGTTGAAATAGGTGAAGCTGTAGGTATTATGGCTGCTCAATCAATTGGTGAACCAGGTACACAATTAACAATGAGAACATTCCACTCTGGTGGTGTTGCTTCAGAGGAAGATATAACTCAAGGTCTACCTAGAGTTGAGGAAGTATTCGAAGCAAGAACTCCAAAAATAAAGGCAAGTGTTGCTGAAGTTGCTGGAGAAATTACAAATATTGAAAATCAAAGTGGTAAATATAAAATTACTATTAAAAACGATAAAGAAACTCATGAACAAACTACTAATTATGGAGTTAAGATTAGAGTTAAAGTTGGAGATAAAGTTAAACCAGGTGATATGCTTAATGATGGATCTATTTCACCAAAAGAATTACTTGCTGTAACTGATCCAATAACAGTTCAAAATTATGTTATTCAAGAAGTTCAAAAAGTTTATGCATCACAAGGTGTTGATATATCTGATAAACATATTGAAATGATTGCAAGAAAGATGATAAACAGAATTAGAATAGTTGATAAAGGTGATACTGATATGCTTGTTGGTAAAGTAATATCACTTCATGAATTTAGAGAAGGAAATAAAAATGTTATCTTAGAAGGTAAAAAAC
>CACZOU010000082.1 GCA_902782945.1 uncultured Methanobacteriaceae archaeon | reverse complement strand
TGAGCCTCCTCCATTGGTTGAGCCTCCTCCATTGGTTGAGCCTCCTCCATTGGTTGAGCCTCCTCCATTGGTTGAGCCTCCTCCATTAGTTGAGCCTCCATTGTTACTGGAACTTCCACCGTTAGTAGAACCACTTCCACTACTACCAGTTCCAGTATTTACTGGATTGTTTGCATTAATTAATGCTCCTGATCCCTGGTTTGATCCACTGCCTGAACCTTGTGAATTTGCTGAGTCTGTTGCTTGATTGTTTGATGAGCCTGTTGATTGACTACCTGATGCATCTGCTGATTGTTTATCTGATGGATTTTGCTGGTTTTCATTTGCTGTATTTGCTGAATCACCTGCACTTGGTGCTGCTAATGTGTCTGTTATCGGTGAGTTCTCTGTCTGTACACTGGATAATGGGTTGAGTACATCATCACCCAAATTTATCTGGTATGTTGCTGCTATTATTCCTATTAAGACTACTATTAAGACGGATAATATGATTTTTTTATCCACCATTTTTTCACCTAAATCGAATATTTTTCTTGTTTCATTGTATATTATTATTAAATAATATTTTTATATGATTATTTCTCATATTTTTAGTATTTAATCTTTTATATTATATTCGGGTATTGCTTTTGTTTTTGATATGTCGGTTATTATTGTTTTCGTTGTTCGTTTTTTAGGGTTTTCTACTTGGCTTAATAGATTTTCTGCGTAATTTAGTGCGTTTTTGTATTTTTGTATTATTGTTTTCAGGTCACTTATTGCTTCGGGGTCTCCTCGGTATAGTCTTTCTTCTATGTTGTATAGTTCTGTGAATTCTTCTCCCATCATGTGCATGTTTATTGTGTCCGGTTTTATGAATATTTTTATTTCGATGTCCTGTGCTATTTCATAGTATTTTCTTGGTCTTCCTCTTTCTATTTTTTGGTATGTTGGATTGATTAGTCCTAGTTCTTCCATTGCTTTAAGGTGACCTATTATTGCTTTTTGTCCAACGTTTAGTTGTTGTGAGAGTTGACTTACAAATCTTGGTTCTTCAGTTAGTAATGCAAGTATGTCCCTTCTTGTTTTGCAGCCAATTACATCGAGTACTGCTTCTAAATCCATATAATCATCTTCTTTATTTTTTTTATTTAATATGTTTATTTTCTTTTCGTCGTTTCCTATTTATATATTATATTTTCAAATTATATATAAATATTACCTTTGGTTACTAAAAGACCAAAACGTTTATATACTATGACAATGCAACTTAATATTAAGAAAAATTACTTTTGTAACTAATGGTTACTAAAATAACATAACTTATATATAACAAAAAGTAACTAAATTATAATTAACAAATAAAAAAGAAAAAAATTATCATGACTGTAGAGTTATTATAAAAAATCATATAATAAAAAAAAGAAGGGTGTAATACATGACAGAAGAAGAAAAAACCAAAAAAGAAGCACAAAACACAGAAAAACAACAAGAAGAAGAACAAGAAGAACAAGAACCATCACCAGAAGAAACAATTACACAGCTACAAGAAGAAGTAGAACTATACAAAAATAAACTACAAAGATCACGAGCAGACTTCGAAAACTTCAAAAAACGGTCAGAACAAGAAAAACAAAGTTTCGTCAAATACGCCAATGAAGGCTTAATATTAAAAATACTGGAGGCATATGAAGACTTAGAACGAGCTCTACAAGTTAAAGAAGACAAAGATTTAAGAGAAGGAGTAGAACTCATCTATAAGAAACTAACAAAAATCCTCAAAGATGAAGGAGTAGAACCAATAAACACAGAACATCAGAAATTTGACCCATACAAACATGAAGCACTATTAACAGAAAACAATGATAACTACGAAAACAATGAAATCATAGAAGACTTACAAAAAGGATACACCCTAAACTCAAAAGTTATAAGATATTCAAAAGTTAAAGTTTGTAAAAAATAATCATAAAAGATAACTAAATTATTATTATTTAAATTATTCAAAAAACACGATTAAAATATAAAACAAGCAATAAGGTGATAACATGGCAGAAGAAAAAGTAATAGGAATAGACTTAGGAACAAGTAACTCAGCAGCAGCTGCACTAGTAGGTGGAAAACCAACAATCATACCAAGTGCAGAAGGAGCAACACAATATGGTAAATCATTCCCAAGTTATGTAGCATTCACAGATAATGGAGAAATACTTGTAGGAGAACCAGCAAAAAGACAAGCAGTAACAAACCCAGAAAACACTATAAGTGCAATTAAAAGACACATGGGATCAGATTACACTGTAAACATCAAAGGAAAAGATTACACACCACAAGATATCTCAGCATTAATTCTACAAAAAATTAAAAAAGATGCAGAATCATTTTTAGGAGAACCAGTAAAAAAAGCAGTAATTACAGTACCAGCATACTTTGATGATAACCAAAGAACAGCTACCAAAGATGCAGGTAAAATTGCAGGACTTGAAGTATTAAGATTAGTAAATGAACCTACAGCAGCAAGTTTAGCATACGGATTAGATAAGACCGATGAAGACGATGTTAACATATTAGTATTCGACCTTGGTGGAGGTACACTTGATGTAACAATCATGGAATTCGGAGAAGGAATCTTCGAAGTAAAATCCACAAGTGGTGACACCAACCTTGGTGGTACAGATATGGATACAGCAATCATGAAATACATCGCAGAAGAATTCAAGAAAGAAAACGGTGTAGATTTATTAAATGATGACCAAGCAGCACAACGTTTAAGAGAAGCAGCAGAAAAAGCAAAAATTGAATTATCCACAACACTTACAACAGACATCAACTTACCTTTCATTACAGCAACACAGGCTGGTCCATTACACTTAAACATGACTTTATCAAGAGCAAAACTTGAAGAAATTGTAGACCCAATTGTAGAAAAATGTGGAGCTCCAATCAAACAAGCAATCAGCGATGCAAAAATGAATACAAATGAAATCGATAAAATTATTCTTGTAGGTGGACCAACAAGAATGCCATGTATCCAGAAATACGTTGAAAACTACATAGGTAGAAAAGTAGAAAGAGGAATTGACCCAATGGAATGTGTAGCATCTGGAGCAGCAGTTCAAGGTGGAGTACTTGCAGGTGAAATTGATGATTTAGTATTACTTGATGTAACACCATTATCATTAGGTATTGAAACAATGGGTGGAGTAGCAACAAAACTCATCGACCGTAACACCACAATTCCTACCAAGAAGAGCCAAATCTTCACAACAGCAGCTGATAACCAGACAAGTGTAGATATCCACGTTGTACAAGGTGAAAGACCAATGGCAAACGATAACACTACACTAGGAAGATTCCAATTAGTAGGTATACCAGCAGCACCAAGAGGAACACCTCAAATTGAAGTAACATTTGATATAGATGCAAACGGTATAATCAATGTATCTGCACAGGATAAAGGTACAGGAAAAGAACAAAAAATAACAATCACCTCTTCAAATAAATTATCTGATGAAGAAATTGAACAAAAAATCAAAGATGCAGAAGCACACGCTGAAGAGGATAAAAAACGTCAAGAAGAAATTGAAATCAGAAACAATGCTGATTCATTAGTATACACATCTGATAAAACATTAGAAGAACTTAAAGATCAACTATCTGATGACAAGAAGAAAACAATTGAAGATCAACAAAAAGACCTTAAAGATGCAATTGAAAAAGATGACATTGATTTAATCAAAGAAAAATCAGATGTACTTGAAAAAACTATTCAAGAAGTAGGAGCAGAAATTTATCAACAAGCAGCTCAAGAGCAAGCAGCACAGCAACAAGCACAACAACAAGCACAAGGACAGAATGCTAACGCATCACAATCCAATAACGACGATGACACAATCGATGCTGACTTCGAGAAAAAATAGACAAGTTAATAATAAATCGTAAATCATCCTATTAAAAAGGCGAACAGACATGATATGCATTAGGAATTAGTATTACTAATTTCTTAACATAATCCTTTTTTATATAATAATCATTAAATAGATTATATAACTAAAAGTGAAGAAAACAATCAATCAAATAAGGTGTAGTTATGGATTATGGAAAGGATTATTACAGGATATTAGGAGTAAAACCTAATGCAGATGAAAAAACTATTAAAAAAGCATATCGTAAACTAGCTAAACAATACCATCCAGACATAAACTCATCAAAAAAATCAGAGGAATATTTTAAGCAAATAACCGAGGCTTATTCAGTATTATCTGATTCTACAAAAAGAAGAGAGTATGATTATTATCATAGAGTCATCAAATTCCAAAATGCAACTAGAAGAATCCATCCTGATACTATATTTAATGGTGTGAAATACATAGCTGATTTAGAAAGGAATTATAATTTAGTATCTAATCTTATAGATGTTGGACTAGGAGCACGTAGGAAAAACAAGCTATCAAGAATGAAAAATCATCCATTACGATCTTTCAGAAATAGACATGGCCGTAGACACAGAGGACCATTCTAGAAGTATTGTATTAGTATAGTTTAGAATAAATAATGTTTTGGATTCATTAGAGAATACAAATCAGTATATAAAATATAAATATATCCCAAGTGGTAAAGTAAACTCCAATTTAATGTATTAGTACATAACTTTTCCACATTCATATAAATTAAATAGCTATAAAAACATGTGATAAGGGAAAATTGGAAAGTTATGGAAAAAAATAACTAAAAATACATTTCCCCATAATCGGAAGTAGGAAAAGGGAAATAATAATTGTAGGTATGGGCATATGAGTATTAATCATAATTCCCATACTATTTTTTTTATATAATAAACTCAAAAACATAATTATCATTAAATAATTATTCATTACAAAGAAAAGGAAAAGAGAGGTGTATATTCATGGCAGAAAAGAGAGATTACTATGATGTATTAGGTGTAGACCGTAATGCAGATAAAAAAACTATTAAAAAAGCGTACCGTAAATTAGCAATGAAATACCATCCTGATGTTAACAAAGAGGAAGGTGCAGAGGATAAATTTAAAGAGCTAAGTGAGGCTTATGGTGTTTTATCTGATGATGAAAAAAGAGCTAGATATGATAAATATGGTCATGCTGGAATGGATGGATTCACACAGGAAGATATATTCAACAACATAAACTTTGAAGATATATTCAGTGGTTTCGGAGGGTCTAATGGTGGATTCGGAAGTATTTTTGATTTATTCGGATTCGGCGGCGGATCAAATACACAGTCCGGCAGAGGTGCTGATATAGGACAAACTGTTGAATTAACACTTGAAGAAGTAGCAACAGGAGTATCTAAGGATATAAAGGTTACTCATAAAAAGACATGTCCTAAATGTAATGGATCACGTGCTGAGCCAGGTTCATCAGTAAATACTTGTTCTAATTGTAATGGTACCGGACAAGTAAGACAGGTTCAAAATACACCTCTAGGACAGTTTGCAACAGTATCCCCATGTCCACAGTGTAAGGGTGAAGGTCAGATAATAGAACATCCATGTACTGAATGTCATGGTACAGGACTTAAACAAACTACTAATAAACTATCAATCAACATCCCTGCAGGAGTAGAAACCGGTACAAGACTACGCGTTGCAGGTGAAGGTGACGATGGTATAAAAGGAGCTCCATCAGGAGATTTATATGTAACCATCAAAGTTAAAAAACACGACTTATTCAAACGTGATGGCCGCAACCTTTACTATGAGTTACCAATAAGTTATGTTCAAGCATGTCTTGGTGACAAAGTAGATGTTCCAACAATTGATGGTGAAGTTTCACTTAAAATACCAGCAGGAACTCAGAGCGAAAGCACCTTTAAAATTAAAGGTGAAGGTATAAAGGATATTAACTGGTCTGGTAAAGGTAATCTCTACGTTAAAGTTCATGTTGTAGTTCCTAAGAAATTATCTGATAAACAGAAAGATATTCTCAAAGACTTTGCTGATGTGAGTGGTGAGGAGATATCTCACGTTAAACAAGGATTCTTTGATAAGGTTAGAGAAACATTAAATAATTAAACATGTATTAATTTATTAACCTCCACACTTTTTCTTTTCCTAAAATTTTTTTTTATAAATTCTATTTTTTTTAAGCATTATATTTAATTGCATTTTCTTATATAATACATTAATATCTATAAATTATCCGTGGGGATTGATTGGATATGATAATTAAGGAAGATGATGTTTTATTAGATATTTCTATAAATAACAAGTTTTATTCTCATTTATCTTTTCTGCAGGTTATGAATTTATTAGAGCATTATGTGAGTGATGTAGGAGATTTAGAGCCTATGACCTCAAAAGTGGTACATGGTGTTTACATGTATTTTAGTTGTGATGAGGATAGACATAGGTTTTATACTAAAATATATAAAACTATGCATGGTACAGATAGATGGATATTATTCATGAAGGATGAAAATGAGGGATATGCATTTTATATGAATTCGGTTACTAATAAAATTGAATTGTCCTGGTATAACAGGTTACTTAATGAACCGTTAAATAAAGAAGAAGAAAGAAAGAGGATAACTTGTTATGTACCTGATATCATGTATTAGTATTTAATACAAACTATCAAATAATAAAGAGTATAGATATAAATAATATAACAAAAAGATAAAATAAAATAAATAAAATTATTACTGGAGAAAATTAATTTGACATACGATGCAGAAGTATTAGTTGTAGGATGTGGAAACGTTCTATTCAAGGACGATGGATTTGGACCTACAGCAATAAAAGAATTAGAAGAACATTTAGATGAAAGACCATTACCAGATAATGTAATTACTATAGATGGGGGAACAAGTGCGCCATACTATGTATTCTCTCTACCAAATCCTATGTGGAAAAAAATTATCATATTAGATATATCAGACTTTGGTGGAAAACCAGGGGATGTAAAAATTCTATCAAAAGATGATGTACCTGAAGGAAAATATCAGGATCCACATTCATTATCAGTAGCAGATCCTTTAGATGATTTAGATGAAGTAGAGATTGTAATCATAGCATGTCAACCAGAAAAAGTATCATCACCATTTG
The DNA here is from genome assembly GCA_902782945.1 of uncultured Methanobacteriaceae archaeon. Taxonomy (GTDB): domain Archaea; phylum Methanobacteriota; class Methanobacteria; order Methanobacteriales; family Methanobacteriaceae; genus Methanosphaera; species Methanosphaera massiliense. The sequence goes on along the minus strand of CACZOU010000082.1, from coordinate 32,480 downwards.
TAGAAGTAGGATTATCTGATAGTGTAAAAGATGCAATACCAAAAGCAATTGACATAGTATATGAGCAAGTAAAATTATAAATTACTACTATCTATAATTACTAAAACTACTTATTCTTTTTTTTAAGTCAATGTGAGAGCGATTACCATGACAAACTTTAGAAAATTAAATGAAAATGACGATATAGAAACAATAGCTGCATGGATTTACTCAACAGACACATTTCTATTTAATCCACTATTCTTCAATGATAAGATAAGAGCAATTACAGGAATAGAAAGGTTAATAACAAGTAATTATTCAAACCCATATCACCGAGACTATATCACCGTAATATATGATGAAAATCCTGATATTATTGAAGGAGTAGCTGTATCATTTAGAGGTTCAGATATATCTGTAGAACAAACAATAAAGGCAATGCGTGATACATCATGTACTAGTTTACCTTTGATATTACAATATTCAGTTAATAGTAGGCTATTTGCATCACATATACGGGATAATGACTACTATCTTGGAAATCTATATGTAAATCCAGAGTACAGGAAAAATGGAAACGGAAGTAAACTAGTTGAAAAATGTAAACAACTAGCAAGACAATCAAACTGTAAACAAATACTACTTGATGTAGAGTATACTAAGCCATACCTACTTGATTTCTATGCAAAGCTAGGATTTAAGAAAAGTAGTAAAAATTATCATAGAATATTCGGAAAAACTTATGGATGTTATGGTTTAAAATGTAAATTAGACTAGCGTTTATTTTAATAAAAAAATATTTTTGAAGGGATATATGATGGAAAAAGTAGATGATATAATAATAATACTAGGAAAAGAAAGAGATTCAAACTGTTATATAATTGATGACATGATGATAGACCCAGGGTCTGGACAATACACTGATTATGTAATTGAATCCATAAAAGAAGCAGGAAAGTCAATGGATGATATAAATAAAATAGTAAATACTCATTGTCACTTTGATCATATGGGAGCTGACAAGTACTTCCAGGATAACTATGGATATGATATATACATGCATCCCTTAGATATACAGACAGTAGAAGAAAAAGATGAAAATGCAACAGTAGCAACATCATTTGACATGGAAGTACCAGATTTAGATATGAAACCATTAAATGAGAAAGATAAACTAGGAGACTATGAAGTACTACACACACCAGGACATACACGTGGTGGAATATCCTTATTTAATGGAAAAAGCTTAATAAGTGGAGATACATTATTCTCAGGCGGAAACTTTGGAAGAACAGACCTTCCAACAGGTGATAGAGCACAGATGAGAGAATCAATACTAAAAATAGCAGACCTTGATGCAGTACAGATATTCCCAGGACACGGACCATATGCAATATCTGCAGTAACAGAACAAATATCTTTAGCAGTAATGCTAGCTTCAAGACTGTAAATAATAATAACTAAAATAAATTATACATCACCACCCTAATATTTTCTATTTTTTAAAATCTAAATTAATTAAAACAAGAATATAAATTTTTATTATTAAAAAAAGGGAAATTCATTAAAAAAATAAGTAGTGTAGTGGAAATCAAATGTTTCCAACTACAAAACATAATATTATCTATTTTTTAACAGAATGTAGCATTATCTGATGTTTTTCCATAGAAGTTTTCATTATAGATACAGGTAAGTACATAATTCCTTGCTTTTATAGAAGCTGGGATTTTATAGTTAACAGTTGCTTTACCATTAACTACTTTTGCAGATATTACTTTTCCTGCATTATCTTTTAGGGTTACACCATTTATTTTAAATACTACATTTCCTCTGTTAACAGTTTTTCCATCATTTGATTTTATGGGTGCTGTGAATTTTGTTTTTTGGCCAGCTTTAACACTAACTTTGTTTACTGTAACTGTTGCAGTTTTCTTGTTATCCTGTGTTGTTTTTAATGTTTTTGTTGTGTTAGATGTGGTTGTGGTAGTTGTTTTTTCGTTACTTACTACTAATGTTGTTGTTGCTTTTGCTATGTTATATGTGTCTGTTCCAAGGTATTTTGCTTCTACTTTAGTATTCAAGGATGCATCTGGTGTAATGTTTACTGTTGCTAATCCTTTATCTACCTGTGCATAGCCTAGTACTGTGCCATTGTCTGTGACAAATTTAACTATTCCGTCATTGACATTATTATCTTCTGCATCAACTACTGTAACTGTAACTGGTAATTCTTCTCTAACAACTCCATTTATTGGTGTTGTCTTCATTGTTACAGGTATTGGTTCGACTGTGAGAACTACCATTTTAGTATTATCAGCATATATTCCATTAGGATCAGTGTATGTGATTGTTATTACTTTATCACCTAATGTGTCAAATACATATTTTGTATTAATGGATGAAACATCACTTAATGAGTTAATAACTCTATTATTTACTTTCATTGTGATTGTTCCAGTTATAGGATTTCCTTGTTCATCTGTGATATTTGCTGTTAAGTCGGTGGTATTATTAATTATCACTGTTCTTGGTATGTTGCTGTTTATTGTTACTAATGCCATTGTTTTAATGGTTAATGTTGCGTTTGATGGTTTGCATGTTTCATTTCCAGCGTAACTAATCATTATGGTATGTGTACCTGGAGTGGTTGGAGTGTAAACATATGTGAATTTGCCATTGTTTTTAATGTTTATTAAACTAATGGATTCACCATCAACTGTTACAACTAATCCATTAATATTAGTCTTAGCATTATTTACTTTGAATACTCCATTGATATTTAAGTTATTGTTTACAAGCATTACATAGTTATTGTAATTTAATTTAATGTTTGAGGAATATCTGTCATCTGTTACACTAATTGTGTTTGTGTTTGATGCGTTGTTGTATATTTCATTTCCTTCATATACTGTTGTGAATGTAATGTCATCCATGCTTGTAGGTTGATATGTGAATGTTCCTACACCATCAGTAATGGTTACTACACGTGTAACATCGCCTATTGTAACAAATACTCTGCTAGAGTTAATTGAGTTACCATCAGCATCTTTTAGTGTTACAGTTATTGTATTATTTTGATATAATGATAAGTTTCCAGTTAAATCAACTGTTGTATCTACTTTTTCAATGGTTAATGTTACATTAGTTTCATTTTCATTGAAGACAGTGTTACCATTATATTTTATATTTACTGTGTATGTACCAATAGCATTTGTAAAGTTTGCTTTTGCTGTACTATTTACAACATCTGCTGTTACAGTTTCGTTTCCCATTGTGAAGGTTACAGTACCTATGTTCACTGGATTTCCAAGTGAATCTGTCACTGTTACTACTATAACTCCTGGTTTTAATGCTGTTGTTTTAACATTTTCAGATGTTAATGTAACTTCATTTGAAGGGGTGTTGTTTTCTACTGTGTTGTAACTTTCGGTTAATACAGAACCTGAACCTATGTTTAATGTTGAGTATAATGTGTTGTTTGTTACAGTGTTAGAATAACTTCCGGTTAAGTTTATAGTGTTTGTACTGTTATCAGGAGTTGTAACATTTATATTGTTAAATTGAATAGTGTTACTGTTTGAACTGCCTATTAATTTAATTCCTGAGTTTTCTACTTGTATATTATCATTTTCTACAGGACTATTTTTCATGTCACCTGTAACTGTGATATTGTTATATGTTATATTGTTATAACGGGAACGATATCCTCCTATACCTAATACGTAGTTGTTGCTTCCGCTAAGTTTGTTATAGGATATGTTGTTATAATTTATGCTCCAAATTTCCATGAGATATACGGAGCTTGAGTTACCTGTTATGTTGTTGTATGTGATTGTGTTGTATGTGACTGCACCCATGGTGTTAGTTGAAATATATAATCCATATGTTACATCATCAGCTTGTACATTTATATCATTGTTTGATATTGTGTTGTATGATGCTGGTCCTGTTAGTTGAACACCGTTTGCGTACTGGTCACTAGTTGTTCTTATTATGTTGTTGGTTATATTGTTATTGTTTACTTTACCATTGAAGGATACACCGTATCCATATGCTTTAGAAACTGTTATTATTGTGTTATTGTTAATAGTGTTATAGTTACTTTCTATGTCTTCGTCGAAGTTCATTGGGTCTCCTATAAATGAAATTCCTGTTATTGTTCCAAAGGCTTCAGATTCACCAGTAACATTTGTTACTATTATGTTATTTTCTATAGTGTTGTTGGATGAGTTGTATCCTGTTATTGATGTTGTTATAGTGTGGCCTACGTAGTTATCATCATAGTATATGTTATCAGATGGTCCTGTCACGTTTATATTGTTTGATATGATTTTTATGTTGTTTGCGTTTGTTAGGTTTATTGCGGTTGTTCCGCCGTTATTGTTAAATTGTGTGAGTGTACAGTTTTTGATTAATATATCTGTTGTGTTGTCAATGTAGATTAATTCTGTGGAATAATTGCTGTTATTCATTATTATGTTTGTTATGTTTGTGTGCTGTCCTTCTGAGGTTAATGTGATTGTACAATTATTAAGTATTGCCTGGTCGGTTGCTGTTGTCATGTTTATTGGAAGACTTATTGTCATGTTTCTGTTTTTGAATGTTCCTGAGAATTGTAATTCAGAGTTTGGTGGTACCATGCTTAGTATTAGTTTTCCTTCGCTGTCAAAGTATTGGTCGTATGTATCATCCGTGAGTATTATTTTTTTAGGTTCTGGCATTGTTACATTACCTGTTAAGGTAATTGTCTGATTTGCCTGTGTAACCTTGATTAGGTATGTGCTTTGGTATAATGTGTAGTTGTTTGTTGTTTCTAGATTTTCAACTGTGGTTGTTGGTGAAGAGAATTCATCTCTGTCAGAGGTGTATGTTACAGTTAATCCTTCTGGTAATCCACCTTCAAGTGTTGATATCGCTCCTGTTGCATCAGTTACCTTGTTAAATACTGTTTTTATTGTTATATTGTTAAGGTAGCTTATGTTTGAATCAGGGGTTATTGTTGAATTCATTATTACCCAATTATTTACTACAATTGGGTTGCAGTCTAAATAATCCTCTTCGTAATCATCATAATATTGGCCTGATTTTATGTAGCTTGTAGGTTTTGTGTTTGTTCCCCACCAGTTATTGTTAGCTGTAACTGCGCTTCCTGTTTCATCTTCATTGTATAATGCAGACCGTGTTCCTGATGGTATTAATACTGAATTGGTTATATTAAATCCGCCACCATAATAATTATCAACTATAGATCCTTCACCTGTTGCGGTGTTGTTTATGAATGTTGATTGTATAATGGTTAAAAATCCACCATAATTCATTATGGCTCCACCATCTCTTCCTATAGTATTAGTTACTTTGTTTCCTATGAATGTACTGTTAGTTATAGTAGTATCTTCATGTGTTTGTATTGCTCCACCATTACCTATTGTTGCTTTATTGTTAATGAAGCTTGAATTATCTACAATCATAGGATATTTCTGTGTTAATCCATAAATACCAGCTAATCTTCCAGTATTATTACTGATTACTGAATTGTATATGGATAATTTTCCACCTAAGTTTATCCATCCCTGACTGTTACTATCATTAGGTACGGTGTTATTGTATATTCTTGTATTATTTATAGTAGTATTTCCATCTGCTTTTATGATAGCTGCAGTGTTATTGTAAATTGCACTGTTATTTATAGTTAAAGTAGAATCCTCAGCTAGTAGTATAAGATTTCCTGCTGTATTTAATCCACTATTTTTTACAGTGTTATTAGCTATTGTTACATTTTCAAGAATTAATTTACCCTTTGTTATATTTGCTATAGCGCCTTCTATGCCATTTGCATTATAGATAATCATATTTTTAAGAGTTAATGTTGCACCGTTATTTACAATGAATATATGGCCTTGATTTGCGTTTATTTTATTTCCATTTCCATCTATTGTAACGGTTTTATTAACTGTTATGTTATCTTCTGCTTGTCTTCTTTTTATATTGTCGGGTAATGTTATGGTTGAACCAGCTGTAATATTATTTATTTGGTTCTGTACAGTTTTATATCTTAATTCTGGTGATTCAATTATTGTTACTACACCAGGAACAACTGTTTGATTTTCTATTACTGCATTATTATATACTGCTGTTACAGTATAATTTCCTGCATTAAGATCATTAGTAACTGGAAGTGTGGCAATTCCCTCCACTACATCCACGGTGTAATTTGTATTGTCAAATGTTATAGTTACATCGCAACCTGAGATTGAGTTATTCATGTCATCTGTTACGAAAACAGTCAAATCAAAGTTTGCTCCTTCAACTACAGTAATATTATTAACAGTAACATTTACACTTGATAAATCACTTGATCTTTGGAAGATTGCTGAACCATTGTATGCAGTGTTTTTTGACATAGTATTATTTGCTAGTAATGCGTCACAATCTATATATATTGCTCCACCTTGTTTTGAAGAACCGGTTCCAGTAACTCTGTTTGAAATGAATTTAGAGTTTTGTATTTCTAGATAGGATCCTCTTCCTGCTACAGCTCCACCTTTGGAGTTTGCTGTATTGTTTATGAATGTAGAAGTATATATGTAGATTTTTCCTCTTGAATTAATTCCACCACCATAATTTACAGCGATATTGTTTTCGAAGGTTGAGTTAATTACAGTTATACTAACTTGACGATTACTGGATGTAAGTACTCCGTTATTAGTACTACTATTATAGAATGATGAGTCAATAACTGTGACCTGTGATCTTCCAAAGTTAAATGAACCATATACTCCATCGTTTTTTATTCCGGTTACATTTTTCATAATAATAACTGTATCTGAAGAAGTTTCTAATGCAGCTCCAACATAACCTGAGACAGTATTATTAATAAATGTTACATTATCAAAGGTTACATTACCTTCAGCAGTTATAACAGAGTTTTTATATAAATTACCTGTGAAAATTATGTTTTTAAATGTAACTGTATTACCTTTTGTAATAGTAAATGAACCATTATTTGAGGTTATAGTATGACCTTTACCATCAATTGTAACGGTTTTATCTATTATTACAGGCTGTTCATCATTATTTTTCTGATAATCTTTAGCTAAGGTTACATTTTCAGTTGCTGTATTCACTGTGCTATTTAGTTCAGCGAAATTTCCAGATGTACCCTCCTGTTTCAGTGATTTATGGGTTTTTTTCACTGATTTCTGTGTTGTTTGAACAGATTGTTTTTCTTTTATCTTATTATGATCAACATTATTAATTGTTGCTGGCTGGTCGGATAATACAGGTGATGTATCACTTATACTGCTTTGTGATGTATCACTTGTTGTATTATCTGTATCAGCAGCTGATATTGCTGATATTCCAACTAGTGTTATTAATAATAAGGAACATATAAGAAAAAATTTTGTCTTATTATTAAACATTTTTTCCATCCTATTACTTTGTTGAATATACATATTTTCCATGAGGTGTGAACAAAATAAATAAGTATGTATAGGAACATATCAAGCTTATTTGTTTTATTTTAAAAAAATATGTATATGTTATTATCTTTAAATCAAAATATTAATAATTTTATATTATCAAAAAATAAGGCGTTAAAAATAGATAAATACTACAGTAAAATAAGAATATTATGTATAAAAAGTAAAATAAAGTAAAAAAAAAGAATAATAAAAGACAATAATCCTCTTTTATTATAAAGTTGTAACTTTACAACCATCTTTCTCAACTATAATGGTATGTTCTGTTTGAGCTACCATAGCATCTGTTTTTTCTTTCAATGCATTATATGGGTAAATAGCTCGTGACCTAATTAATGGTTGCATTGCTCTATTTAATTTATGTTCATCATATTTGTCAAGGAAATGTCTTTTAGCAAATGGGAAATGAGAAAAGTCTGTACTAATGTATTTTAATAATCTTTTAGCATCTGGTTGACGTAGCGGTCTATTTCTTAAATATGAGTATATGTAGTGTTGTGGTATATCACTAACTAGTCCGACTCCATTAGTAGCAAATGGTTCTACTGCTATATGGTCACCTTCTTTTAGTTGATGATCACTGCCATCAGGGAAGTTTGGAATACTAAGACCAGCATGTAAATTGTTTTTCTCTAAACTATGACCTGTAAGATTTACTATAGGTGTATATCCTTTATCATGCATTGTCTTTTCTACTTCTGCTCCAATTTCATTTAGTGTAACACCATCTTTAATAATACTAATAGCATTCTCTAGTGCAGAACTGGATGCATCTATTATTCGTCTTCTTTCCTCAATCTCATCTTCAGTAACGACTGGATTTCCATCATCAAGTCTTCCAGGCATTTTAAGAGGATTTCCTTCTTCATCCACTGGTTCTTTGTTATCTCCTTCAATAATTACAGTTACTGCAGTATCTGATATGTATCCATCAATTTCTGCTCCTAAATCTATTTTAACAATGTCACCATTACAGAATAAGGTATCATCGGTTGGAGGTGATGTATAATGTGCTGCTATCTGGTTTATTGAAACGTTACATGGAAAAGAAAGTCCAGCACCTGTACTTTTTATTTCAGATTCTACCCAGTTAACTAGGTCACTTACTTTCATTCCAGCAGTTGCTTTTTTAGCTGCTTCTTTTCTGACTTTTGCTGCTATTTTTCCTGCTTTTTCATATTCTTCTAACATGTATATCACTAAAATAATTTGTTAATATTTAATCTATTTATTAATTTTAATATATAGTATTATAAATCCTATTAATTATATATAATAAAATATATAACATTGTATTATTATTAAAAATTAATACAATTAATTAACGAGAGATGGTGTGCAATGAATATAGCATTTACACAGGACCAAATCTTTTTTCTCATAATAGCTGTAATTATTTTAATAGCAATCATTTTTATTGTTATAGAATGGCGTAAAAGTGCAGTATCAAAAAATAAGGTACTTTTACTAGAAAAACAAACAGAACTTAAGAAAATAGAATTAGTAGAGAAAGATATGGAAAGTAAACGTAGAAAAGAAGACATGTCTGATTTATCTCAGGAAGATCAAGAAAAACTCAGACAAATAAGATTAAATACATCTGAGATAATGGGTCAAGTAGGATTATTAAGTACTGAAGTAAATGAAAGAGTTGAACGTTTAGAGGCAACTAGTGAATTAGTTAAACTTCAAAAACTTATGGATAAATTAGATAAAAAAGAAGCAGAACTTGAAAAATCTCTTAAAAAATAATTAGGGTGATTATATGGAAGCTGCATCAATTCTGGCTATAATAATATTATTAATAGCAGTTCTAATACTAATTTATTATTATTTACAGAGTACAAACAATCCACTTTATCAAAATATACATAGTCAAGCTTCAAACATTTCTAGCAGAGTAGTACAAGAGCCATACGTAATTGACTTATCAGATAAAGTTAATGATTTTGGTGGAAAATTTAAAGATAGAGTTAAAGTGGATGAGACTGAGGAGACTATATCTAAGACAGATATGATGACAAATAAGATAAATCAGTTTATAGATGAACAGAGTGAACAAGTCATTGCAGACTGGGATTTAGCAACACATAAAGATATTGATATAGTTCTGGAGAAATATGATAATCTTGAAAAAGATCTTAATGATTATAAAGATTCTAACAATAAACGTGTTGATGAATTAGAACAAAGACTTAATGATATTGATGAAAAACTTAATGACATGGAATAATTATTCTTATTATTTCAATCATATCTTATTTTTTTAGTAAAAAAAATAGTAACCTTTATATATTACTTTTTATTTAAATATATAATAGCTCTTAATAGAGACGTAATTTTATAGAAAGCGGGGTGGGGTAGTCTGGTGATCCCGCGGGGCTCATAACCCCGAGAGCCCTAGTTCAAATCTAGGCCCCGCTATCATATAATTTTCAAAATAAACTTATTTTTATTAATTTAATCAATTTATATGGTAAGCTGAAGTGCAGTTAACGGTGAATTTCACTGAGGAAACTCCATCCACTACAGAAAACCATGATGTATTTAATTAACATACGCTGAGAAGTGTGACACTGAAATAGAAACGATACGATACGTCTAAACCAGGCTTTGAAAGATGATACAATTACGTTGATGATGCCTAAGATAGATAATCGATGAAACGATCAATCCATGGAGTGCAAAAGTAAATATTGTCATTTCTGTTAAAGAAGACAAAGGTATCTTGCTAAGATAAATACTGCAATAAAACATGAGGTGGGTTACTCTCAGCATGCCATATAATTACATTAAATAACTTTACTAATTTTCTTAATCAAATTATTATTATAAAATTTTTAATAGTCTGTTTTATATATATTAAATCTATGGAAACAATAAAAATAGTTCTAAATGATATTGATTATGTAACACGTAATGACAAGCCAATAATACGATTATTTGGTATAAATCCAGAAACAGAAGAAAATGTCATTGCAGTGGACACTACATTCAAGCCATATCTCTATGTATTACCATATGACTTTGACATATGCCTAGAAGATTTAAGAGAAATGGGCCTTGATGATTTAGAAGTAGAAACAAAGATAGACATAGGAACAGAGCGCGAATTCATAAAAGTAATACTTACCCATCCACAGGAAGTTCCAAAACTAAGAGATTCAATACGAGATTTACCATCTGTAAAACAAATAAGAGAATATGACATTCCATTCTACAGAAGATACCTCATAGATAAACAAATAACACCAACAAATATAATAGAACTACATGGAGAAACAATAGACTCAATATTATATAGTGAAGAACTAAAAATAGATGAAGACGTTACTTTATTTAAAATGATGGAAAATCCAATAGATACACACAAAACAAATAAACGTAACAAAATTTTAAGCTTTGACATAGAAGTATATAATGCCGAAGGAATGCCAACTGCAGAAAATGACCCTATCATCATGATGAGTTTATGTGGAAATAATGGTCTTAAAAAAGTATTATCCACTAAAAAGTCAGATAAAAGCTTTGTTGAAACATTATCTTCCGAAAAAGACATGCTTAAAAGATTTGTAGAAATCATTAAAGAAGAAAATCCCGACATGCTAGTAGGATATAATTCAGATAACTTTGACTTACCTTACATAAAAAAGAGAGCAGAAAAATTAAATATAAAATTAGATTTAGGTGTAGATGGCAGTGGGATAAAATTCATGAAACGTGGATTTAACAATGCAGGAGTGATAAAGGGAAGAGTACATGTAGATTTATATCTTCTTGTTAGACGTAACATGCGTCTTGAAAGATATACTCTAGAACGTGTTTATGAGGAACTATTTGATGAGAAAAAGATTGATGTTCCAGGTGACCAGATATACCAGTACTGGGATTCAGATGATGAACGATTAGAAGAATTATTTGACTACTCAATGGATGATGCTGTTACAACAACCATGATTGGAGATAAACTAACACCGCTTACTGTTGCACAAACACGTCTAGTAGGACAACCTTTATTTGACATAGCACGTATGACTACAGGACAAATGGTGGAATGGTATTTAATGCTAAAGGCATATGAGAAGAATAATATTATTCCTAATAAGCCAGATACGGACGAGTATTCTCAGAGAAGAAAATCAAATAAGGTTATTGGAGGTTATGTAAAAGAGCCTGAGAAGGGTTTATTTGAGCATATTGCGTACCTTGATTTCAAAAGTCTATATCCTTCCATAATCATAGCTCAGAACATATCCCCTGATACAATCACAGATGGTGAGAATATGGATGAATCAGAATATTACACATGTCCTGAGAATGGTTATAAATTTTTAAAAGAACCTAAAGGATTTATTCCTTCAATTATTGGTTATATTCTCGATGAAAGACAAAGGATTAAAAAATTAATGAAAGAGGAAAAGGTTCCTGAACAAAAAAGGGCATATGACTTTGAACAACAAGGTCTTAAAAGATTAGCTAACTCCATGTTTGGTGCATATGGTTACTCAAGGTTCAGATGGTATAAAATAGAGTGTGCAGCAGCAATTACAGCATGGGGGAGAGAGTATATTAGAAATGCTATGAAAAAAGCTGAAGAATATGATTTTAAACCAATATATGCAGATACCGATGGATTCTATGCCACATATATTGGTGACTTAAATGAGGAATAATTTATTGTTATAAAACATTATAAATTAAAAAATACAAAAATAAACATAATAAAGATAATAGGTATTATTTTATGAAACTTAGTCCACTTCAAATGTTAGTTTTAATAGTAATTTTAATAGGAGTAGCTTATGGTACCTACTCAGCTACTATGGATCAGCTACCTGATTTATCAGGTACTGTTGTAGGTAACACTACTTCTGTTGCTGATACAGCTAATCAAACAATAGTAGGTTCAGTATATATACATGATGAAAATAACAATACATCTAACATGTCAGTTGTAATAACAAATAATACTAAAATCTATAAGGAAACAAAGGACAATAAACAGGTAGAATGTAAGATGGATAACATTACTAATGGTTGTAAGATTGATGTATATACTATTGGTGATGCAACAAATACTATTCCACCACAGATTACTGCTGAGAGAATTGTCATTAAGAATAAAAAGTAATATTCTTATCCTCTTTTTTTTTATTTAATTATTTTATATCTAATTCTCAACTATTAATATAAAAGTTTATATACTAGTTTTTAAATAAATAATATTATTCCTAAATTTCGTTAAAAACTTAGCACTATAAATACACATAAGTGGGGTTATAGTGTAACCAGGCATCATCTGGGACTCCAGTTGTCTTTGAAGAAAGCGCGCATGCTGAGGCATACCTATGATGACCAATTGGAGTGCTGAGACAAGAGAAATCCTAGGATCTGGGTTCAAATCCCAGTGACCCCATTATAATTTTATCAAAATAGACTATTTTTTTACAATGATTAATTATTCATTATCTAATTTATTACATGCTAATTTTATCTAAAAAAGTGGATTATTTAGGGAGTTTAATTAATATTTTTCATTCACGTGTTTTTCAATCTGTTTCATTATAGTTATTGCATATATACCTGCACCATATCCATTATCAATATTCATTGTTGCTATTCCAGGGGCACATGATTGTAACATTGAAAATAATGCTAAAAATCCTTTTTCTCCAACACCATAACCTGTTGATGTTGGCACTGCTATAATTGGTATATTTACAAGTCCTGCTACTACAGATGGTAATGCACCTTCCATGCCTGCTACAGTTATGATTACATCAACTTTTTCTTCCAGAAGTAATGTTATTTTATCAATTAATCTATGTATTCCAGCTACTCCTACGTCGTATGTTCTTACCACATCATATCCTGCCTGTTTTAATGTGATTCTTGCTTCTTCTGCTACGGGTACATCTGCAGTTCCTGCTGTTATTATTCCTATTTTTCCCGGATGATGTTTTGGTTCTACTTTGTTGATAGTTAATATAGATGCTTCTTCATAATATGTTCCTTTTTCTAGAATATCTTTATTTAATTGACTTTTTATTCGATTAAATCGGTCTTTAGGTAGTCTTGTTATCATTAGCTGTTTTGAGAATTGAACATTATTGATTATATTTACAAGGTCTGCATCTGTTTTTCCTTGGGAGTAAACAGCTTCTGGAACGCCAACACGTTCTTCTCTCATAATATCAAATTTAATATTCTCTCCAACTTCCTGTGTTCGCATAATTCTAAGCTGTTCTTCTGCTTCATCAATGGAAAGCTCACCATTTAGTAATTTATTTAAAATATCTCTCATATTCCATCCCTTTATATTTAATTATCTATCCTTCTATTTAAATATTTACAATCTTTAATATTAAAATTAAATTATAATCTATATAAATACTAAATATTAAATAATTTAAAAATATTAGTATAGTTTATAAGTGGGATAAAAACATGAAAGAATATACTGCATATTTATTGGTTGATGGAATAGTACAAGGAGTAGGATTCAGACCTACAGTATATAGACTTGCTAAATTAATGAATTTAACGGGTCATGTTCGAAACATGGGAAATATTGTTGAAATAATTATACAAGGAACCTATGACGACATTAAATTATTTGTTGACGAACTACAAGAATATAAACCTGTACGTTCTGAGATAAACAATATAGATGTAGAAATAAAAGGAGAAGTAACACCTGAAACAAAATATGATGATTTCACAATAAAAGAGAGTAGTGATAAAATATCAGGATCTGCAGTTATTCCACCAGACATTAGTATATGTGATGAATGCTTAAATGAAATACTAGACATAAATAATAGGCATTATTACTATCCATTCACAGCTTGTACTAATTGTGGACCAAGATTTACTGTAATAGATAAAGTACCCTATGACAGAAAAAATACTACAATGGATGATTTTCCATTATGTACTCATTGTGAAGAAGAATATACTAATCCCCTTGACAGACGATATCATGCAGAAGCTACATGTTGCCCAGAATGCGGACCCCAAGTATTTCTATACAAGGATGGGGTAATACAATCTAAAGACCCTATAAGAGATGCAAGTAGATTAATTGATGAGGGAAAAATACTTGCAATAAAAGGTATAGGTGGAACTCATCTTGTATGTAAAACATCAACTGATGAGGCAATACTAAATTTAAGGGAAAGATTAGGCCGAAAAACACAACCATTTGCATGTATGACGCCAGATACAAAGACAGCATCATTATTTGTAGAATTTAATGATAAAGAAAAAGAAGTACTAGAATCCGTAGCAAGACCAATAGTCATATTAAATAAATCACGTGATTATGAGCTATCCGAAGCTCTTTCCCCAGGATTACATAATCAGGGAGTAATGTTACCATATACAGGATTACATCATCTATTATTCAAATATACATTAGAGCCGGCATATGTCATGACATCTGCAAACATGCCTGGAAATCCTATGTTAATAAATAATAAGGAAATAATAGAAAAATTAGATGAAATAGCCGACTACTATTTACTACATGATAGGAAAATATTAAATCGTTGTGATGATAGTGTAGTAAGATTCAGAAATAATCGTCCTGGATTTATCAGAAGATCAAGAGGATATGTGCCTAAGCCATTTGACTTCTCAAATATAAATACAACCCATAATATATTAGCAGTAGGACCGGAACTAGATGTAACATTCTCCATACTAAAGGAAGGTAAATGTTATCCATCACAGCATATTGGAAACACATCTAAAATAAAAACAATAGAATTCATGCAAGATGCAATAAAACATTTAATAAAACTTACAAGAACAGATAATATTGATTATGTAGTTGCAGATATGCATCCAGAGTTTAACACAACAAAACTAGCAAGACAACTAAGTGAAGAATATGATGCAGAACTAGTACAAGTACAACATCATCATGCACATGCATCTAGCTTAATGGCCGAGCATAATCTAGATGAAATGGTTGTAATAGCAGCAGATGGTGTAGGTTATAGTGAAGATGGTACAATATGGGGTGGTGAAGTATTATATCTTAATAATACCGGACATTATAAAAATGTAGGTGGCTTAAAAACACAGCCAATGCCTGGAGGAGATTTAAGTACAAAATATCCTATAAGAATGGCCATGGGGATACTATACACAATAATGGATAAAGAAGAATTACGTGACCTGATGAAGAATGAATACTCAGAATACTTTAAATATGGTGATAAAGAAGTAGACATGGTTCTAAAACAATTAGACAATGACTTTAACACATCACGTACTAGTAGTATGGGCCGTGTACTTGATAGTATAAGTGTACTATTAGGTATTAGTAAAAATAGAGGCTATGAAGGTGAATGTTCTATGAAATTAGAATCTGTTGCAAGAGAGGGGTTTGATTTACTTGTAATGGAATTAGAACCAACCCTAGAAAATAATAGATTAGTAATTGATACAAGTAAACTACTACTTGATGTTGTACATCTAATAAAAGGTGGCGTGGGTATTGATGAAATAGCATGTGCATCTGAAAGAGCACTTGCAGAAGCACTAGCAGATATAGCAATAATAACAGCAAGAGATAAAAAAGTCAATGTTATAGGAGGTACAGGTGGTGTCTTCTATAATGAGTTCATATCTGAAGTTGTTAAGAAAAAAGTAGAAGATGAAGGATTAACCTTCGTTCAACACGAAAAAACATGTGCTGGAGATGGTAGTGTTTCAATGGGTCAATGTGCCATTGTTGGATGGAGATTAAGTGATAACTAAAGTTAATTACTTTTATTTATCTTTTTTTTTAAATTAATCTATCTTTTGTAAAGAATTTATTTACTTTTTTAACCTTTTTAGAATTTGCTAGTATTGTAAGAATATCACCCTTTTCTAAGATAATATTATTTTGAGCTATTAGTTCTCTATCACCCTTAGTACATAACATTATAATATAATCATCAGCAGGACTAATTGCTCCAATCTCTTTTCCAATAGCTTTATTTGATTTTACTGGAACCTTTATTATCTCATATTGTTCTTTTCCACCATTATTTATTGTCTGTGATTTTGGTTCTACAATGTGTTTCTGAATATCAATACACGCTGTTAATTCAGGGCTTACTACTTCATTTAATCCTAATTTTTTAAACATTTTAATATGAGAAGGATTTGCAGTTCTTGCAATAATTTTTTTAAGATTATAATTCTGAGATAAAATACCTATAAGCAGGTTAACTTCATCTATACTTGTTGCTGCTACTATTATATCTGCATCAGCTATTCCTGCCTGTTCTAGTACTGCTTTGTTAGTGGCATCACCCTTAATTATATTTACATCATCATATTTGTCTTCTATATCTTTCAATATTTTTCTATTATTTTCTATTACAGTAATATTATATCGGGCTTTTCTTTTTAGTAGTCCAATTAGGCGTATGCATACCCTTTTTCCTCCAACAATAATAATATTATCTGCCATGTAGTCCCTCTCTATTTATATCAAATATTGTATAGATATCCTTTTATATTTTGATATACTTAAATAATTCTTATAATTTTATTAAATATTAGAAATATATAATATATTAAAATACTTATTCTCTATGTAATTGTTTTATTTTGATAATAATTTATATGGGGAATTTATAAAAGGAGATAGTATGGATTATAAAAAAGTCTTTGGATTATTGTCAGTTGGTATTGTAATATTAGTTGCAATGATTCTTTTCATTGGTCCAGGTGAAGTATTAAATGCTTTGCAAACAGCTGATATGAAATATGTATTACTAGCTATAATAATTCAATTCATTATAATGACTCTGTGGAATGTAAAATGGGGTATCATAGTATCTGGATTGGATATATCCTATAAAAAACTACCATTGTTTGCAATGTTACTTGTAGGATTAGCAGTGAACAATTTAACACCTAGTGGTCGGGGTGGTGGAGAACCAGTTAGAGCTTATTTATTAAGTAAGAGTTCTGGTGCTGGTTTTAGAAAGACATTCGCCACGGTAATGAGTGATAAATTATTTGATACATTTCCATTTTTAACATTGGCTATTATTGCAATGATTTACTTAATATTCACGCTACATTTAAGCCAAACAATGGTTATTACATTAATTGCTGTTATAATTCTCTTTGTAATATTACTAGGATTTATACTGTACATATGCTTTAATGAAGAATTAGGTCTTAGAACTGTAGTATGGATTTTTAGGCAATTAAACAGGTTCATGTCTCGTGATTTAACAAAATATGAATCAAAATCAAAATCTGCAATGAGAGGATTCCAGACTAGTTTAAAATACCTTATGAAAGATCGTAAAGTCTTCTTCCAAGCACTAATCATAGCATTTATTGTATGGATTTTGGAGATATTACGTGTTTATGTTGTATTTTTAGCATTTGGAGTCCAAGTATCATTTGGTATGATTGCCTCAGTATTCCTACTTTCAACATTAGTTGGTATGATTCCAGCATTACCTGGAGGTATAGGAGCAGTTGATGGTATAATGATTCTAGTATATTCTATGGCGGGAGTACCATCATCCATATCCACAGCAGTAACACTAGTAGAAAGACTAATCTCATACTGGATGGTATCAGGACTAGGATTACTAGTACTTCCATACTTTGGAACAGGAGTATTAGACAAAGTAGACTTGGACGAATAATATTCCCCCAGACTAGATATTAATAAGGATATCTAGTCTATAATTTTATTTAAACTATTTTTATTAACATTTTAGAGGATTGATTAATTATGAATTCACCAATAATTGAAGATACATATGCAGAAGCATTTAAAACAAAAGCATCATATTTATTAATAACAGCAGCAACAAGAAAATTAGCATATCGTGCTGCAGTAGAAGCAACTGGTTTTGCAACATCATTCATTGGATGTCCTGCAGAAGCAGGAATAGATCAATACGTTCCACCAGAAAAAACGCCAGATAACAGACCTGGATACTCTATAATCATATGTCAAAACAAGACAGAAAAAGTAGAAGAACAATTACTAGAAAGAGTGGGACAATGTGTACTAACAGCAGCAACAACAGCAGTGTTTAACCTATTACCAGAAGCTGAAAAACAAACAAATCTAGGATTTAAGCTAGCATTCTTTGCAGATGGATACCAGGAAAAAATAACAAAATACGGAAAAGACATGTATAAAATTCCAGTAATGTCTGGAGATTTCTTAATAGAAGAAAACTTCGGAATAGTAGATGCTGTTGCAGGAGGAAACCTATTTATCATGGCAAAAACACAACAATCAGCATTAATTGCTGCAGAAGCTGCTGTAAATGCAATACGTGAAATATCTGGAGTAATAACACCATTTCCTGGAGGTATCGTAGCATCAGGTTCTAAAGTAGGATCTAAAAAATATAAATTTATGAATGCTACTACAAACGAACAATATTGTCCAACACTTAAAGATAAAATAGAAGATTCCAAACTACCTGAAGATACAAATGGTGTGTATGAATTAGTATTTGATGGTTTAACAGAAGAAAATGTAATTAAAGCAACAAAAGCTGCTGTAAATGCAATAAAAACAATACCTGATGTTCAGAAAATATCTGCAGGTAACTATGGTGGAAATCTTGGAAAATATAAAATAAATCTATTAGAATAGACTAGTCAAAGATACTTTACAAAATAATAGGATGGGTGATAAAATGAAGGAAGTATTAACACCATTAGAAATGAGAGCAGTTGATAAAAATACTGAATACAATAATATACCTACATTGGTATTAATGGAGAATGCTGGTGCAAGTATAGCTCATTATATAGTAAATAAATATCCTGATAAGAAAAAAATATCAATCTACTCTGGAAAAGGTGGTAATGGCGGTGATGGATTTGTAATAGCAAGACATCTCCTAAATTATGGATATCATATTCACTTATATCTATTAACAAGACCTGAAAACATAAATAACAATGATTCAAAGATTAACTGGGAATCAATAAAAATAATATCAGAAACCAATAAGAATTTAAAGGTTTATAAAATAACTGATTCAACACAGTTAAAACCAGATAATTCTGATATAATAATTGATGCGATTCTAGGAACCGGAGTTAATGGTAAAATTAGACAGCCAACGGCAAAGGCTATTGATACTATTAATTATTCTCCAGCTATAAGAATATCAGTTGATGTACCATCTGGACTTGACCCTGAAACAGGAGATGTACATGATAAATCAGTTATAGCACATGAAACATTAACCTTACATAAAGCTAAGACAGGATTATTATCTGCAGAGGAGAAGTATGTGGGTCATGTTGAAGTATTAGATATCGGTATACCAAGAGTTTCAGAGGAATATGTTGGTGAAGGTGATTTATTAAAATTAAGTACTCCCAGGGTTAATTCACATAAAGGTGAGAATGGGTCCGTACTAATTATTGGATCTAACCCTGATTACATTGGAGCTGTAATTTTTGCAGCACAAGCTTGTACTTCCCAATCAATAGATCTTATATATATTGTGGCTCCAGAGTCCTCTGCTAATCTGATTAAACAATATAATCCAGAATTCATTGTTAGAAGTGTTCCTGGAAACGTGTTATCAATGAATGGATATGAGGTTATAGAACCATTAATTAGTAAAGTTGATTCTATATTAATTGGTTCAGGTGCTGGATTAGATGATAAGACTCGTGAATTATTTAATCATATATTATGTAAAACTGATAAGCCAGTTATCATTGATGCAGATGCATTAAAATTAGTTGATCGTGAAAATATTAAAAAAGGAAATGTTATTGTAACACCCCATGCTTTTGAGTTTAAAAAATTTTTCGACTGTGAATTACCAGATAAATTTGATGATAGGATTGACATGGTTTGTAAGTTAGCAAAAGAATATAATACAATTATTCTTTTGAAGGGTGTTGTTGATATTATCGCTTCTCCTGATGATTATAAATTGAATCGTACTGGTAATCAGGGTATGACTGTTGGTGGAACAGGTGATATTCTTGCTGGCTTAACAACCGCAATATCTACAAAAAATAGTTTATTTGAGGCAGCTTATATAGCCTGTTTTATACTAGGAGTTGCAGGTGATAAAGCACTTGATAATTATGGATTTAATTATTCATCTAATGATATTTTAAAATTAATATAGTGATTTAATATAACACTATATCAAGTATAATATTACTAGTAGTATTGTTCCAAAGATACCTCCGAATCCCGATACTAGTATTGTTAGTAAAGTTATTGGGATACTAATTCCAGGTATGAAATTAACTAAAATTAATAAAATCCATCCCATAAATAGGTGGAATATAATCTTAATTAATATGCTTCCTATTTTAAGTAATGCATATAGTACTGGTATTGCAATAAGGATTAATAGGATTAATGTTATCATTTCTATTATCATGGGTTATCAATACCTCCTTATTATTCTTTTCTTATTATTTTATTTAAATAATTATATAGAATATCCCTATTTTTATAATAAATTTTTTTTCATAGAAAAAATTAAAGATTTGTTAAAATTAATTAATAACTGGAATTCATCAATTAACCAATAATTGTCTATTTTAAATTAGTATACTTATTATCCTATCTAAAATTATGTGAATAGTGACAGTTTACTAAAAAAATTCCGTAGGATAGACAAATGTTAACTCATAAATTTAACAATAAGAATAATTAAAAACGTAAAATACTTATTTTTATAATATTTTATGGATTTAGCTAATTATCGGAAATAATATGAATTTTCGTGAACCTAAATTAATTATTTCATTGTTATATTTAGTAAATCAATATTCTTATATTCTACTTTTAATATAACTATGAATAATTAAGATTTAATAAAAAAAATAGGGGTGTCTAATTTAACTTCATTAAAATATATTGTTTTCAATTCTTTAATAGGCGAAATAGCTATTGTATGGAATAATAAAGATAAACTTCTTAAACAGATTATTCTTCCCGATGTTAACACTGGGAAATTTAATTATGGTAAAATAGATTATCATGGAGTATTATCTGAAACAGATCCTGATGATTATATCATGGAAGTCATGTCTGATGTTAAGGAAATTATTATGGGCAAGGATATTCATTTTGATTATAGTCATTTGGATTTTTCTATTCTCACGGATTTTCAGAGAATTGTTTTGTTAAAACAAAAGGATATCCCACATGGAAGGGTAACTAGTTATAAGAAATTAGCTGAGTTAATAGATAAACCTAAAAGTGCAAGACCAGTTGCTAATGTTTTATCTTCAAATCCATTTCCGATAGTTATTCCTTGTCACAGAACAGTTCGTTCTGATTGGACTATTGGTGGGTATGTAGGTATGAATGATGGATTATATAAGCGATTAATATTAGAAAATGAGGGAGTTCAGTTTGAGAAGGATGTTGTGCAGAAAAAGTATCGTTTTCCTTCTGAGGATTTAAGTATTCCCTCCTTATAATTTTTTTTTAATTAATTTTATTATAAGTTATAACTTTTAAGTTATAAGTTAATAAGATATAACATATAATTAGTATTATAGTAGGAACTGATTTTCACAGAAAAATTTTTCAAAACAAAAAGAAAACTTAAAGGAGGTTATTAAGAATATAATTCATAAAATTATATTTCTTCATCTTCATCTAATGCTACTCTCATTGTGTCAGAGTCTTGTGGCATATATCTGAGGAAATCTTCTGCTGCTCTTCTTACATCAGAAGAACCAATAATGTATCTACCTGCAATTATAATATTAGCACCATTATCTAGAGCTGTGTTAACTTTCTCAGGTGTTACACCACCAGCAACAGCAATTAAACCGCGTTTACCAAGTTTAGCTTTAATTTCTTTAATGTTTCCCCATTCGGATTGTTGTTCATTATCATTATCATTCATTGTTTCAGAGTCAATATTTCTATGTAATAAAACTATGTTAGGTTTTAATTCAAGTTGTTCAAGTTTAGCAGGAATATCCTGTACATTCATCATATCAAGTATGGAGTAAATTCCTTGTTTTGAACATTCATGTATAGCTTTTTCTATAGATTCATTTGTTCCAAGACCAGAGATAGCTACAGCATCAGCTGTTTCATCTGCTGCCATTTTAACTTCTACTCTTCCAACATCTAAAGTTTTTAGATCAGCAATAATGAAAGCACCAGGACGTTCTTCTCTTATTTTACTAATAATCTCTACACCGAATTTTTTAACAAGAGGTGTACCTGCTTCAATAAGAATTCTTTCACGTTTTGGTAAATCTCTAATTATGCTACGCATTTTATCTTCATTATCTAAATCTAATGCTACTTGTAGATATGGTGGATTCCATAATTTCATTGCTTTGAATCCCATAATTGGATGTGTTCCTCTATCTTTTTCTGCTAATACTTTGTCTATTGATGGATATTTATCAAATGCACGTTTAATTGCTAATTTGGTAGCACCATAGTTGTATTGGTAAATTTTACGATAATCCTTAGCTGAAGGATCAATGAATACATTTACCATTATAACAATATCTTCTACCATGTTTTTAGGTATTATTTCTTCTTCTACAGCATCAGCAACTGCACGTCCTACTGCTGTTTGTGCAGGACCAAATATTTTATTTGCATCTTCTAAGTTTTGTATTGTTACTTTAGGTACAATAAGTGTTGCAGGTTTTACTGGTAAGTTTGGTCTTATAACAGCTAATAATGGTGTGTGTCCTACAGACATACTTGCCATGTTTGTTGCGTAAGCAGTTCCTACTGGACCTTTCTTATCACCTACAATAAGGTCGATATGTGCTAATTCAGGTCCGTCTCCGATTAAAGCTTCTCCTATTTCATACATTAATTATTTCTCCGTTTATATTTTTGATTATTAATCCTTTTATCTTTTAAGATGTTGGATTCAAAAACAGTCTTATAGATTTTCTATTATAATAATATTTCTGTTTTAATTAATTATTATATTATACGATTACTAATACTAATATTATTTAAATAAATATATCAATTAAATATTTACTTAACTATAATAAGAGTATTAACTATAATTAAATCCTAAATGAAGGTGAGAAATAATGAAAATTGATACACACATTCACAGTAAATACTCTAAGGATTCAATCACGCCTTTAGAAGACATAATCAAGTATAGTCAGAAAATAGGTTTAAATGCAATAGCAATAACAGATCATGATGAAATAGAAGGTACATGGGCAGTAAGAAAACTAGAACATGAAGGATTACTACTAATTCCTGGAGAAGAAGTTAGTAGTACTAAGGGACATATTGTAGCATTAGGAATAACAGATTATA
This sequence comes from uncultured Methanobacteriaceae archaeon, assembly GCA_902782945.1. Lineage (GTDB taxonomy): Archaea > Methanobacteriota > Methanobacteria > Methanobacteriales > Methanobacteriaceae > Methanosphaera > Methanosphaera massiliense. Next base: position 8,711 of record CACZOU010000082.1, on the reverse strand, counting down.
TAAAACCACTACAGACTCCAGCAGAAACAATAGACCAGATTCATGATAATGCAGGAATAGCAATAGCAGCACATCCCTACTGTTATTATAGAAGTGGTCTTGGGGACATAGTACAATCATTAGATATCGATGCAATGGAAACAAAGAATTCAAGATTCATATTTGGAGTATCTAATTATTTAAGTAAGAAAGTTTCTGAAAAAAATAACGTTCCACCAATTGGAGCAAGTGATGCACATTTTATTAAAGGAATAGGCCGATGCTACACGGAAATACCAGAAGCAGATGATGTAGATACAATATTAAAATACATAAAAAAAGGAAAATCCACGGCTCATGGTGAAAGAACACCAATGAATCTTATAATTAAAGAAGTAATTAGAAAAAAAGGTCATAGAACCAAACCAAAAACAGAATAAAAAAAAGTTATAAAAAGAAAATTTATTCTTTTAAATCTTCTTCAGTAGGAGCAAAATATTTATTACCAATAATACTTGGAATTATAGCACTTAAAACTAGCACTCCTGTTAGAATACTATAAACATGAGATGAAATTATATTATTATTAAGTCCATAGGATGCTGCTACTAATCCAAAGGTTAACCCCGTACTCATAACCATTGTAATATACATATGATACTTACTTAAACTTGTTTTAACAATTGTATATACTCCAATAAATTTTCCTATTTGACGTACTACAAATATTAATAAGAACACACCTAATGCTCCAAGTATAACTGGAATTGATACTTTTGATCCATTAACTATGAAAAATATTGGTGTAATAACAGTAAATGCTACTGTCTGTAATCTTTTAAGCATATTATTTTTGTTGGTATGGCTGAATGGTTTAGAAAGTATAGCTCCTAGTATGAATACTGGAAGTAATGCCTGTCCACCACCAAGAGTTGCAAAGAATATTAATAATACAAGTAATAGGAATATGTATTTAAGTTCTAACTGGTTACTTGTCATACTAAATGTTTGACTTTCAAATAAAATATCTGAGTATTTATATGAGAATACAAGTATAATTACAGATGCTATTACAAATACTAATGTTTCTATGGTAGGTTTCATGAATAAAGCACTTAATGCAAATGCCGTACAAATGTTTGTAACAAATGTAGATCCCATGAGTATTGTTCCTATCTTTTTACCAGATAACTCTTTATCAAGAATAATGGAATAAACAATTGCAATAGAAGTCTCTGATAATGCAGTAGCAACTAGTAATGATGATGTAAGAGGCCATAATAACATATATTCACATACAATAAATACGAGTACAAATGATATTAGAAATGATGCAACACCAATCATTAAACATTCTTTTAAATTATCTTTCATTAACTTTGGATTAACTTCTGTACCAGCAAGGAATGTTAATACCATACCTCCAATACTAGCAACATAAATCATCCAACTTTCAGGTTCTAACAATCCTAAATTTCCTGCAATAATACCAAGTATAATTTCAACAATAGATATGGAAATACTCCACTTAATTGAAATGACACTAGCTAAAACAATAAGGACTGCTAGTACTACAGGATAAATATCACTAATCAATTAAAAATCTCCTTTTATTTAATAAATAATTAAAGAATAATAAAAGTAGTATGCATACAAAATAAATCAAATAAAAAAAATATTGTGATTCCTTTTTTTCCATGATTAATAGATGATCATAGGCAAAATACAATTTATTACCTTTAATAAAAAATAGAAGTCATCATCCAGTAATCACTGGCGGTTAAATAGGTGGAACCTCATCACCTTTTAATTAATAATATATTTGTTTTTGGTGATATTTATTTTTTTTGAAAAAATAATAAGAGAGTTATTTCTCATAATATTTTAACACAAACACATGTTTATTAATGATTTTTCTCCCTGAAAATACTTCTCTATAATGACTTGAACGAGTATCAATAAGAATAACTTCACTACTGTCATCAGAGAATGTGTACTCATAATGGGTATTTGAGGAGATAATTTCATTTACAAAATGTAATGTATCATTATTTGTATTATTATTATCTAACTCTCTAGATAATATTTCTAACAAATAGCCATCTTCATAAGGAGTATCTGATAATGTGTTAAGAATATCTAAAGGTTTTTCAGAATCCTGCATATTCATATAATAATGGCTATTTTCTTCAAAAATATACATACTTAATATAATAATCATTAAGAGAATTATTACACCAAAAATTAAATCATAAATTAATAATTGACCACTTTCATTCATATTTATCTTCAATATATTTTACAAGCCTATTTTTTTTATCAATAGCCTCTTTTGCAGATTTATCAATAATTTTTCTGTTTTCTTCAAGGTCTGTTTCATTAATCGTTTCAATAATCTTTTTAATAGGAGTATAAGCTGCTTCTCTAAACTTAGGCGTGAGTAATTCAACCTCGCCATTAGAATCTTCAATATATGTTTTACCAGTACCAGTAACTTCTCCGATAATTCCTACTCTAATATTAGTCTCTTCTAATAGCTGTGTTATACTAGATACGCATTTTGGTGATACAATTATCATCAATGAATCAATAGATACACCTAAAGGGTCAATATCTAAGTCGTTAAGCATAGAATATACCTTCGGATTTATTAACTCATTTATTTTCTCACGATATAAATGAATTCCTAAGCCTGTGGTTTTGTTTATCTCATTTGAATCTCCATTTATACCACCATTTGTAATATCGGTCATTGCATGAATATCTTCCTGTTTATCATAATTATTTAATAATTTGGATGCTTTAACAAATTGTACATTCAATGTTTCTTTTATTACTTCAGGATAATTGTTATAGATAGATGTTGTGGTAATGGTTCCTCCACCGGAACCCTCTGTCATTAAAATAACATCTCCTTCATGGGCTTCACTTCTCGCCTTAGGTATATTATTTGATGAACCTACTGCTCCTACTGCTCCTACTAATCTATTTCCTAAAACCATATCTCCACCAACACGTAGGGTACTTCCGGATACTAATGGTACACCAGTAAGTTCACTTACTGCACATATTCCTGCAGTATAATCAAATATTTTACCTATATCACCATCATCTGCTAGGTGTATGTCACTAATCAGTGCTACAGGAGTTGCTCCCATTACACATACGTCTCTTAATGTAGCTCTTGCTGTGTGAAAACCTGCTAAGAAGGGGTAATCACTTAATCTGGAATGTATTCCATCAATAGCTGTTGTTATATAATATGTGTCATCTACTTTTACAACGCCACCGTCATCCTGTGCTGTTGGATTTACTATTGATTCAGTTTCAGTGTTTTTTATTATTTCTGCTATTTTACTATGTACATAGAAGTCTCCTTGTCCCCGTGATCCTACTCCAAATTCGCCCATTCCAATGTTTGTTTTAGGATATTGTAGTAAATCACCTAGTGCATCTTGGTTTAATTGTTCTGTTGTATTCACTTCATCATATATTGTTTTACTTAATTTTTCTGCTTGTTGAGGAGTTATGTCTTTGTAGTATTGTATTATCTTTGAAAGTTTTTCTATTGTTTCTTTTTTGTCTTTTTTATTTCTCAGACTTGTTTTTGTGTATTCTTCTATGTCCATTATAATCACTAAAATTATTACTTTTTAATAAATTAATATGATAATTATTTTTGTGATAACTTATACATACCTATTATCATATTATATTTTTAATACTATATCAAAAAATAGAAAAAGAAAATGTTTGGATAGGTTGGTGAAAATATTAATAGAATTATTCAATCTGATTCACGAATTTCTGTAAAATGTTAAGTCCACTAGGACCACTTTTCTCGGGGTGGAATTGTAATGCGAATACATTATCTTTACCAATTGCCACTGGAATCTTACCACCGTAATCTGTATAAGCTGTTATAATATCTTTATCTTCAGGGTCTATGTAATAAGAGTGTACAAAATACATGTATTCATTATCAGCATCAGATAATAAACTAGTATTATTATTAGCAGTATCATTTACTCTAATTCTATTCCAGCCCATGTGTGGTATCTTATAACCTTTTGGTAAATCAAATCGTTTAACTGTTCCTTTAAATATGTTTAAACCCTGTGCTTCAGGACTTTCCTCACTATTAGAGAATAACATATGTAATCCAAGACAAATTCCTAATAATGGTTTACCCTCATCAATATGTGAATAGATAATATCTTCATATTTGGATAAGTTATCCATCACAGCTCCGAATGCGCCTACTCCTGGTAATATGATAGCATCTGAATTTTTTAAATCATTCTTATCAGCTGAAACATTTACCTTAACGCCTATATGCTTAAAACCGTTATAAATACTTCTGATATTTCCACTACCATAATCTATAATTGTTATATTACTAATAATAATACACACTCCATATTAAATAAATTTAGAAAAAAAAGTTTATTCCCCTAGGAAGGGGGTTAATTTTTTTAGGATTAGAATCTATAAGATATTATCTTGTACCTGTTGGTGTTCTTGAATCATAAAAATCTTTGATTCTAATAGTATCATCAAGATCTGGTGTTGATACTTCATGTAATACCGTGTTTTCTATTGCCACTATTGTGTGTGGTGTTTTAGGTTCAATTCTTACAGTATCCTTAGCTCCAAAGTATTCTTTTTTATCTTCAAATTCTATGTATCCTTTTCCACTTACAATATACATTGTTTCGTCCTTATTTGGATGATAATGGAAACTGGTCTGATAACCTTCTTTTATGAATAATTCTTTTGTAAGATATTTTTCAGTATAGATAAGTACTTTTTCATATCCCCATGGTTTATCTATTCTATTGGAATATTCTTTTTGTACTTGTTGTAATTCTTTGCTTGTGTCAACAGCCATCCAAAATAGGCCATTTTCTTTGTAATATCCTAGTTTTTTATCTTTAGCTAATTCAGGGAATATTGTTTTTTCGATATCTCCACTTTTATAAGATCCGAAATCTAATTTACCTTTAGAGAAGTATATTCCTCCATTAATATAGTAGTCTAGTAATGGTTTTTCTTTAAAGGATACAATTTTGTCTCCACTGAGTTCTACAATACCATAAGGTGAGGTCATCTGTGTTACAAATATTGTAAAGTCATATGGTGATTTTTCACCGTCTTCTATCATTTTCTTAATACTTAAATCTGCAACAACATCTCCATTTCTGATTACACATTGAGTATCATCATCTATATGTTCCATACCTAATCTTATAGCATTAAGGGTTCCGAGAGGTTGTTCTTCTTTAACATATTCTATTTCTACACCCATGTATTCGTCGCCATATCGTTCCTCTATTTTTTCTCCAAGGAATCCTGTTAATAATATTACTTTTTTCACGCCTGCGCTTTTAAAGTCAAATATCTGTTTGTCTAGGATGGTGTAGTTTTCTTTTAATTCTACTAATGGTTTTGGTATGGTTTCGGTTACAGGTCTTAGTCTCTTACCGAATCCACCACATAGAATCATTCCCACTGTATCATTCATTTGGATCACTCTGTTTTTTATAATTAATTTTTTTGATATCTATTAATCGATTAATAATTATTCAGTTTAGTAATTTAAATTATTTTTTTTATAATAAATAAATTTTAGTACATATTTAATTTTAACTCAATTTTCATTTTTCATGTTTTAGTAAATATTTTAATCTAATTAAATCATAAATAATTATATTAGAAAAATGGTGCAGGAATAGTTTAGTCAATATAAGTAGTATGGATATAAACCATATTTTTTGATAAGTGATGTTACATGAATGAGTATAAAGTATCTGTTATTGTCCCAGTGTATAATGATGAATTATACCTAAGTAATTGTCTGGAATCTCTTATTAATCAGAGCTTAAAAGATATAGAAATAATCTGTATTAATGATGGTTCTAGTGATAATTCTCTAAGTATACTAGAGGACTATTCTGATAAAGATGATAGAATTAGTTACTATTCACAGGCAAATAAGGGGCCAGGTGCTGCTAGAAATAAGGGAATAGAAAAAGCAAAAGGAGATTACATTGCCTTTGTTGATGCTGATGACTGGCTGGATTTAAATGCATTAGAAAAACTATATAATCAGAGTATTAAAAATGATTCGGACATGGTGTTATTTAATGCTATAGAACATTTTCCTAATAAAAACAATGAAAGAATATATCCTGTATCAGATGATGAGGATATTGATTATTCTGACTTTTCATTCAATTACAAATATAATAAAAAATTAGTTATGAATAGTTATCTGATAGTATGTACTAAATTACATAAACATAGTTTTATAGTTGAAAATAATCTTAAATTCACGGATAAAGGCTATTTTGAGGATGTTTTCTTTCACATAAAATCCATGATAGTTGCACAGAGAATATCTTATTTACCAGAGTGTCTATATCATTATAGAAGAGAATATAATAAATCCAGGCAAGTACATTCAAGAAACACAGAAGCAAGCTTCATGATATTTAATTTATTCGATGAGATAGCTAATCTGCTAGAAGAACAAAACATTACAGAAACATTACGTATTAATTTCATACAATTTAAGATTACAGAGTTAGAGAACATCTATTCATATATTGATGAAACTATTAAGGAAGACTTATTTAACAGAATACATGATGAATTCGTAGAAATGAATCTATCAGATGAAGACTTAGACCAATTACCTTCAAGTAATATAATCTTTTATAAAGATGTATACTCATCAGATACACTAAGTAGATATAATCTAAAATTAGTAACCCACTCATTTAAGAATACATTGAAATATCTTATTTCTAAATTATCATTTAATAGTTCTGTATTCGATGAAAAACAGGTTATATATGAAAATGATATTCTGTCAGGTATATTCAATACTTTCACTGAAGATAATTTAAATTATGATGAATTACTTGATTTAATTAGTGAGAAATGGTTTAGAAATTATTATAATAATATAGATCAATCTTATAATGCATCTCTTTCACAATTAGTTAAAAGAAATGTTTATGACTTGGCTATTATGGATGATGAATCTAAACTAAAATATGAGAATGTAGTATATAAAACCATGATTGATGATGTAATTGAATCCGATGTTAATATCAAAGGATATTATAGTATTTTAAAGCATGGCTTATTTGATGAAGAATATTATAGAACAGTCTATAATTATAACTTAGATATTCCTCCATTACTACATTACATATACATAGGTTACCTGGAGGGTAAAGATCCAGGAGCAGAGTTCGACGCTGATTTCTATCAATTAGTTAATAAGAATGCTAGGAAGTCCAAGCTTAATCCACTAGTATACTTTGAATTAATTGGTACAAAGGAGGGTATTATTAAAATAAATGATACATTATGGCAACCATCAGCTATTAATCGTATTGAACTTAGAGATACAGTTATGAATTTTAATGGCATCGGAATTGAGGAAGATAATAAAAGAGATATGAGAATCATTGTCTCATTAACCTCATATCCAAAGAGGATGGATGATGTATGTTATACATTATACTCTCTTTTAAATCAAAATTTAAAGCCTGATAAGATTGTATTATGGTTATCTGAAAAAGCATATTCAGAAGGTATTCCAAGTGTTCCTGATAAGGTGTTAAAGTTTAGACAAAATGGGGTAACAATTAAATTTTGTGAAGATATCAAGTCATACAAGAAATTGATTCCAGCACTTAGAGAATATTCTGATGATATTATAGTTACTGCTGATGATGATATATATTATCCTCCAGAGTGGCTAGAATCATTATATTTTAGTCATAAAAAATATCCAAGGGATGTTATGACACACAGGGCTAGAAAAATTATTTGTGAAGATGGAATAATTAGTAAATATGAGGAATGGCCTCTTATTAAACAGGAAGAAGAGAGCAGTTACTTTAATTTCTTCACATCGGGGGGTGGTGTTTTATTCCCACCTAATTCTCTTGATTCAAGGATAATGAATATGGAATTAGCTGAAGCTATTTGTCCATTTGCTGATGACTTGTGGTTTTGGGCTATGACTGTTTTAAATAAAACAAAAATCCACGTTGTGGGAAATAATATTCATAGAATTACCTATGTTAATCCTGCTAGAGATATTGTATTTAATAAGGATACATTATGGTGCTATAATCAGGAACATAATGACGAACAGTTAGATAAATTATTAGAGATGTTTCCTGAAATCAGGGAGATATTGGAAGATAATAAAGAAAGGGAATAGTATTCGGTGATTAATTTATGAAAGTATGTCCTGTATGTGATTGTATTAATGATGATGATGCTCAATACTGTAAGGCCTGTGGTTGTCAATTAATGGTTGATGGTAGTAATTATCATTTTGACGTGTCTTATCTTCAAAATCGTTCTGTTGTTGTAGGATATATTTTAGCTATATTATTTGGTTGGGGTGGTGTTATTTTATCATTGCTATCAACTATTAATAATTCATTATTGTTCATGGGATTCTTTGGTTTAATTTTCCCATTTGATTTAATTAGAGCTGATGATCCTAGTGTTAGAAAGCATGGTTATATACAGTTAATTCTCTGCGTGACGGGTGTTATTGTTCAGTCTGTTACTCTTCTTTCTTTTCTAGGTGGATTATAAATCATTTACTTCTAACACTTTTATGATTTCTTTTTTCTTGTTTTTTATAATTTTCATTATATAATAAAATAAATAATAATTTTACATAAATTTATATATAT
>CACZOU010000081.1 GCA_902782945.1 uncultured Methanobacteriaceae archaeon | reverse complement strand
TGCAATGGATGGTTCGTACATACAATCTCCTTGTAAATCAAGATCATTATATGCTTTTACGACTTCGATTACTGCATCAGCACATATGTTTACTCCTTCTTTTACTGCTTCTGGTTCTGTTGCAAGACATTTCATAAGATATTCAATACCAACTATTTGACCAAGTAATGTGAATGGTCCAATTTGACCAGATATTAGCGGAACATCAGGGTATTTTTCTCTTGCTATTTGACATGCTTTAGCTACTACAGGTATTCTTCCACTACTTAGGAAATCATCATTTAGTTCTACGCTTGATAAATCATCAAAGAACGGTGATGCTGTGATTTCTGGTATGTGTTCATTAGCATCTCTTAAATCTACTTCACAACCCATTGCTTCTGCTTCTATTGCAAGGTCAAATGGTAGGTTAATACTTTCTACGCCTGCATATTTATGTGCACTTTCTCCGAGTGTTACCATTTTTTCTGCATCAGTGTGTGATGCTGGGAATCCTGCTCCTGTTCTTTCCATTCCTTCAATTAATGCTACAGATACTATACTTGCAGCTGGAACTTTTTCTACTTCTTTTCCTGCAAATGCATTTTCTAAGTTTTCAATTAAATCCATTTTGATCTCTCCTTTATCCATTTTTAAGAGTTGAATCTAACTAGATAAAAACTTATTTTTATTCATTTGTTTGAGGTTAAATTTTTTATTTTTGTTATTGATTGGGATTTCAATATTTTCTTCCAGATAATTCAATTCTGATTGTTTTTATCCTGTCAAATTCATACTTATAATTATGAATAACGTACTATATAAAGGATTTGTACTAAAATAAGATAAAATTGAACGTTAATGATTAAATAAAGAACTATTGATAATTTTCTAGACTAATAATAAATTAATATTCATCTAATAATTTTTTGTTGTGATGATAAAATAATCATCTCATGATAATTTTTAAGAAGTCATGATAATATATTTTTAAACAATATAAAAAAAAATAATAAAAAAAATTAGTAAAATTTATTGGAAAGTAGGATATAATCTAATTCGTTCAATTTGTTCTACTGGAATATTTTGTATTTCAATGTTCAAAGTATCGAAACCAAGATATAATTTTGTGTTAATGAATGTGCTTTCAGTTCCTATTATTTTACTGTTTTTATCATAACAGGTTGCTGCAATTTTTATTTTTTCATACTTATCTGGATTTTTGATATAAATTTCACCTACAATTGATAATTTATCAGGTGAATTTGATATAATAGAAGTGTTTGTTATATTCATACCTATTTTGTGTTCAATATCATGCATTTGTTCAATGAATATTGAGTTAACAGTAGAATAAACATTATTTTGTCTTCTTTTTGGTTTATTATTAATTAATTTTTGTTTATTAGATGAATGCTTTTTATGTGTCTGTTTATTTTTAACTGTTTCATTAATTTTTTCTTTAGGTTTGTTTGAAACTGTTTTCTGTTTAGGTTTATTTGTTGCTATTTTCTGTTTAGGTTTAATATCAAACTGTTTATCAACAATTTCAGGTAAGATAATAATTATACTAGTATCAAAGAAGTCTGGTTTAAATTCAATATCAAAAGGACTTAAATCATACAACTTGTTAATCTCAACAATAGTATTTTCCTTTTCAGTCTTATTACCTTCCTTGTTAAAACATATGACTGAAATCTGTAAAACTTTACCATTATCTAGCTTTTTATTAATAGAAACTTTACCACTGATAGTAACTATTTTATCATCATCAATATCTAATTCTATATTATTAAATCTTAGACCTAAGCTATTTTCAAGTTTCTTGTTTCTTTTAATTTTTCCTCTGAATTCATCTTTAAGAAGATTTAATTCTTCTCTAGATAAACTAGCATACTTTTCTTCACCTATTAGAAAATTATCATCAAAAGAATCTTCATCAATTAAATCATCCGATAATTCATCTTCTTCCTGAACTATTTGTTCTTCTTTGATTTGATTATCATGATCCTGTACAGGTATTTCCTTCTGTTCTTGTTCTATTTCATATGGAGATTCTTCCGGTTTATAGAAGAAATCTTCCTCCTCATCTGTAATATCAGAATTACTTTCTGGACGTAATAATTCTTTTGCAAAGTCATCTAAGTCATCAATATCTTTTACTAAATCATTTCTTTGATGTTTTAATTTCTCTTGTCTTCTACGTTCATCATCTATTAATTCTTGTGCTATTCGATCTGCATACCTATGGCTATCATCATCATTATCACGTTCTCTGTCATATTGGTTATCATCATGTTCTACTGCAATGTACAATAATTCACCGCAGTATATACATCGATCTTCAAAATCATCATTTAGTTGACCACAGTATGGACATCTTTGCATAGTTTATCTTCCCTATAATTATTTGTTAATTATTTATATGTATATATTAATAAATATTTAAAATCATTATTATTAAAATACGAAAATAATTCATATAAATCATATTATTTATAGAATGAAGTAAATCTGTACTAATTAAAAAGGGGTATATATAAGTAAATAACACATGTTTAAATAGATAAGAATAAAAAAAAGGTGAGCAATTTGACAAGCAGAGAAAAAGTTTATGATTTCATGGAAAAAGCAGGTGTATTATATTTATCAACAGAGGATGGTGAAAAACCTAAAATAAGACCAATAGGATTCAGAATGTTAGTTGATGGACAAATATATTTTCTAACAGGAACATTCAAAAATCTATATGACCAAATGCTAAGAAATAGTAACGTGGAATTTCTAGCACGTAATGGACAAGAATTTATGAGATATTACGGAAAAGTAGTATTTGATGAGGATGAAGATAAACGTCTTTTAAATAAAGCATTTGAAAAAATGCCAATGCTAAAGAAAATGTATGGTGAAAATTCAGATCTTACACCAGTAATATTCCACATATCTAAAGCAACAGCTGAGATTAGAGATATGAATGGAATTATAGAAACATATAACTTCCTAGATTAAATTAATATTAAAAAAAATAGTCCTAATAATAAAATTTACTTCTTTTTATCTTTTTTTGTGTAGTTAGAAAATAAATAATAAGAGAATAAAAATTATTCTCCTACTAATTTTAGTCCTGTCATTGCTTTAACATCATTACTTAATACTCTAAGATCAGTTCTATTAAGTTTTGATAAATCATCATGACCAGCAAGCTGTGCTAACATTTTTGCTTCTTCAGTAATAGCATTAATATAATTAGCAACATGTTCAGCTGCTTCATCAACATCTAATGTTCTTAGTTTAGGATTTTGTGTTGCAATACCTACAGGACAAGTTCCTTTGGAACAATTTCTACATCCAATACATCCCATTGCAATCATAGAAGCGGTTGCTATATATACAGCATCTGCACCCATTGCTAATGCTTTAGCTACATCTGCACCATTTCTGATTCCACCTGTAATAATAAGGTCTACATCATCCTTAGCACCAATTTCCTCTAATGTTTTTACAGCTAAAGCTAGTGCAGGGATAGTTGGTACACCAGTTTCCTCGGATACAATTTCAGGGGAAGCACCTGTTCCTCCTTCCATTCCATCAAGTGCAATTATATCTGCTCCTACTTCATATGCAATTTTAACATCTTCATCTACTCTTCCAGGACCTAATTTAACAATAATAGGAACTTCCCAGTCTGTAACTTCTCTTATTAATTCGATGTGTTCTGCTAATTCTTCTTTGCTTTGTGAGTCAAGGAATCTGCATGGACTTAATGCATCAGTTCCTTCCGGTATTTCTCTGATTTTAGCTACTTCTGGACTTACTTTTTCTGCCATTAAGTGTCCGCCCATACCAGGTTTTGCACCTTGTCCTATTTTTACTTCTACTGCATCTCCAGCATTTAAATATTTAGCTGATACTCCAAATCTACCAGAGGAGTACTGTACTACTAATTTATCTGATAATTCTCTTTCTTCTGGAAGCATTCCACCTTCACCAGTGTTTGCTACTGAACCTACCATAGCTGAACCTTTTGCTAATCCTAATTTTGCTTCTTTGGATAATGCACCGAAAGACATACCACCTATTAGTACAGGGGTATCTGCTTCTAATGGTTTTTTAGCAAATCTTGTACCTAGTTTTACTTTTGTGTTACATGGTTCTCGGTATTTGTCTACTGGTGCTATTGAAGCTTGTGCTGGTAATATTACTATATCATCAAATTTTGGCACGTCTTTTGACCTTCCAAATCCTCTTATTTTATAGTTTCCAGTTTGAGCTTTAGTGTGTATGTCCTCTATGGTTTGTTTACTATAAATTGCTCCTGCATCTAATGCTGCCATTTTTTTATCTGCCATTTATATTACCTCTTAATTTTATTTACCATAGAATGGTCTTAATTGATCTTTCACAATTTTTGTGAAATTCTCAGCTTTTTGGTCTATATCATATTGTTTGAAGAGACTGTTGAGCTTGTCTTTATCCTCTTCTGTTAGTTCTGTTTCTTTAGCGTTGTATCCAAGTTGGTATGATCCTGCTATGTAGATTGCTCCACCAATCATCCAGTCTCCTAAGTCTTTACTTGAGTTTCCTGTGATGATTATGTCACCATCTAGCATGTATAGTCCTGCTGTTTTACCAATATTTCCATCAATTAATATTACACCATTTTTGTGTAATTGACCTACACCGTCTCCAGCATTTCCTCTAACTACTATGTTTCCGTTACATTTACCAAATCCTACGCCGTCTCCAGCTCCACCGTTGAGAATAATTTCTCCTTCGGTCATGTTGTCTCCAAGGTATTTGTTAACTGATCCATTAATAGTTATTTCTGCTCCATCATTTAGAGCACCAATAAAATCTCCAAAATCACCGTTTAATTCTATGTTTGCTTCAGATTGTATACCTACTGCTATAGAATTTAAAGATTCTACATCTTTTATGGTTATTTCTTTTTCATTGCTTGTTATAGCATCTTTTATAGAAGTATTTACATCACGTGTTGTTAAATCTACACCTGAGATTTCTACTTTTGCCATATTTTTCTCCTCATAATTTTCTTTTTAATAACATATAGTCCCAAAGTGTTGTTATTAAATAATACCTCATAAATTTCATTTAAAAATGTTAATTTGTTTAATAATATTTTATATTATTGTAAATTGTATAATTATATAACTTATTTTTTTAAATAATTTATGTGGTTATATAATGTTTTTGTCTATTTTAATATATATTATTTTTTTAATATAAGGGGTGTTAAGATGTTATATTTAAGAAATTATAAGTATTATAATATCTTTTTCATGTTTAAGAATAATTATAGTGTTAGTATTATTTTTTAAAAGGATATAGGAAATTTGAATGTAATTTAATTATCAATAAAGTTTAAATAATTCCGATTGTTTATAATAACTTTTAATTTTTAATATTAAGAGTTTGTAAATAGTATCTTTCAGTTTAATGCATAGTAAAATAAATAAAAAAAGTTAATTTTAATCGCTTAAATTTTATTTTTAAGAGATATAAATTTAATTAAGTAAAATTAATTCAATAATTTTATATATTTAGTTATCCTTAAATTATTACAGAGTTAAAAAATTATAATAGGTTTTGATTATTAATTTTTATTATCTATATGAAAATTTAATATTATAGTTTTCCGAAGGAATATAGTCATGTTTTTTAGTTCACCTCGGAAAAACCTATTATTTTAACTCTTAAATATAATAATCAGCTTTATACTATATCATCTATTTTTTTCATAAAATTAAATTTATTATACATAATTCTTTGATAAAACAACTAATAATTATGGAAAAGATTATTAAATGAAGATAAATTTCAGTAGTCGTATAATTATTAAAGACTATCTTAAAAGATTTAACTTTATTATTAGTTTATAAACTGTTATAATTTAATTCAATTGGATTACATGTCTTAATTTTTATTATAAAAACAGTTATATAATTTAAAGAGGATAATACAATATAGATAATTAGAGGTGATAACATGACAGAATTACCAAAAGCAACTATGGGAAAATTACTGAAAAAAGCTGGTGCTACACGTGTAAGTGATGATGCTAAAATTGAATTAGCAAAGGTACTAGAAGAAATCGGTGAAGAAGTTGGTAAAGAGGCAGTTCCTTATGCTAAACACGCTGGAAGAAAAACAGTTAAAGCAGAGGATATTAAATTAGTAATAAATAATAATCTATAGCTGCAACTGTTTTTTATTTAATCATATAGATATATTTTTTTATATTCTGATTCTTTTTTAAATTTTTTTTATTAAAAACTTTTCAGGATTAACAATAATTAATCAAGATTTATTACTTAAATTAATAAAATAATCATTAATTAAGTAAGTAGTCTACTATTTTTTAGATAATTGTCAATAATTCTAGTAAAAATAATGTAATTAAATGTAATTTAGTAAAAAAAGAGTATACGAATAATCAAATTGGATTATTTAATTAAAATATCCCATTTCTTATTCATAGTAGTTAAATTTAAATTTTATTTTATAGTCTTAAGGAGCTAATTTAACATCTGGACGAATATGTAACACAACGTCGCCGTTTCTAGTTACACTCCATTCAATTAAACTAGTTTCATCCATTTCAAATTTATTAATTATCTCTTTTGGTATTTCTGTTTTACCATTATGCATTTTTGTTATTTCAATATCAGCCATTATTTCACCGATTTAAATTCTCTTTATCAAAATATTTAAAAGTAACCATTAAGGGTATATGATTAATATTATTATTAAACAGAATAATGATTATTACTTCTTTTAATACTTATTAACTTTATATAATTTTTAATTTAAATTATTAATTAAGGGATATTAAATTATAAATTTTTTTAACAAGGGCTATTAAAATAAAATCATGATATTATTATAAGAGGAAATTTATATGAGAATATGTTTATACGGTGCTGGTAGTGCTAAGTTAAACAAGAAATATTTAGATGTTGGATACCAGTTAGGAGAAAGATTAGCTCAAGAAAATCATACCCTAGTATTTGGCGCAGGAAATAATGGAATGATGGGCGCTGTAGCAAGAGGTATGCATGATAATAATGGTAAAATAATTGGAATAGCTCCTGATTGGATGGATAAGTTTGAGGAGTTATATGATTATTGTGATAAATTAATATCTACTTCCACTATGGATGAAAGAAAAAGGCTATTTCTCACAAATTCAGACTTGTTTATAATAGCACCTGGTGGAATAGGTACATTAGATGAATTTTTTCAGATAATAACATTAAAAAAACTGGAAAAACATGAAAAACCAATCATAATGTTTAATATTGATGGATATTATGATGTATTACTGGATATGATGAGTCACATGAAAAAAGAAAAGACTATATCTGAGAATGATACAAAATTATATGAAGTTGCAACATCAATAGATGAAATATTAAATTATATTAATACAGATTAATTATTAAAAATATAGGAGTTGAAATATGAAGAAGTATCAAGTAGTATTATTAATTAGTATTATCTTTATATCATTCACTGCTCAAGGAGTGAGTGCTACATCAGTTTTTCTTACATCAGATCATGTAGGTTCACAGGATAATGATATTACAATGATGAATTCTATAAAGAATTATGTTGAAGACCTTAGTAATGGCAGTATACAAGTTACTGTTGATAGTCAAGCACCAAGTCCCGGTGAAGGAACACGGGCTATTGAAAGTGACAGCGATGTAAGTGTAACTATGGCAGCATCATGTTCAGGAAACTTTATAGTACTTGCACAGGCAGCACAGAATACTGATAAGCAAATTATCTTTGTAAATACTGGTGATGTAAACTTAGATAATATTAGTTTTGTAAGACGTGCATGGGATGATAATTATTCTAGTACAACATTTGCAGGTATTAATTCACCAGGAAAATTCCTGAATGATGCAGGTATTAGCTATATTCAACCGTTACAGGAATATCCTGATGCCGGTAGTGAGGGATCATATACCTCATCTAATGATGATGTTAACAGATATATTGCTCAACAAATTGTAAATGACATAGAAAATAATGCTAGTAGTAGTAAAACATATGATAGTAATTTAATAGTTAATCATACATTACGTCCTTCTGTAATGGCTGAGGCAAGTCAAAGCTTACTTGACGATAATGATACGAGTATGAATGGTACATACAATTCCTATACTGCACCACAAGTATTATACATGACAAGTTCTTATCTTAATGGTAATGGTTTAGAGCAGCCAAAAGACTATGAACAGCCAAGTTCTCCAATGAATCACTCATCCTTTACCCAAAAATCATATTCAATTTACGAATACATGGAAATGGCTTCAATTGTAAAGAATTACATGGATGAAAATGGTAGAGCTCCTGATTCCATTGACTATAAAGGTGCTCATATAGGATATTATGACTTAGTATATAACTTTGCTAAATTAACAGCAAATCATACTGATGGAAGACATATGGATTTCAGTCATGATACAGAGTTTACTAAATTAAATAATGATCCATTAGCAGAATATGGACAATACATAATAATAATTGGTGCTATAATAATAGTTCTTGGAACTATTAGAAGACTATTTAGAAGAAGACGAAGAAGATATTAGATTTTTCGCTTCTATTTTTTTTAAAAATTCTATTTTTTTATTTATTATTGTAATGAAATAGATTATATAATATTTTAGATAAATACTCAAATAATCCATAAACTAATTCTAATAGAGGACAATTATGAGTAATAATAATATTGATTTATATAAGAAAGATAAGGCAATTAAACGTTATAATTTTATTAAAGAACTTGATTATACTGATAGTGAATATAAGAAGAATTTAAGAAAACATATGGCTAATCATCGTCAGAATGCTAGAGGCTTATTAAATCCACGTTTAACAGCAAAGCAGGAATTGTTGATGTATGAAATGTATGGATTTGAGAGCATGAAAAATTATGCATTAGATGTACTTAAGCAAAATATTGAATATTGCACAGTTTTAGAAGCTGACAGTCATGACAAACAAATTTCGTTAACAGAAAAATTTCTTAGAGAAAGTAATAATAAGGAATATCTTTTAACATTAAAGCCTTTCAGCACTAAAAATGGTAATTCATGGTATACTCCTGTGGATAGATTAGTTAATTGGATTGATTGTTATATGATTCAAAGAGAGGTTTTTTTTAAGTATGCTAATAAAGATGAAATCTTACTATATCTACCAAGTTATTTTCAGGATAATATCTTATCAATGATTACGTATACTGAAAATGAGGAGATGGATTTTGATAAGGATATAGATGAGATTGCTAAAGTGTATGATACATTAGTAAATGGTGTTATAGATGTACTTGAAAGTCTTCCAGAGGATAAAATGATTGATAACTTGTTTACAATGGATTATAAACAAATCAAAAAGAATAAGAAAATTATACGAGAATTAGGTAAGGATTATCTTAAATTAATGGAATAATAACTTTCATTAATTATTATTTTTTTTTAAAAAATGAGTATGGTGAAAGAAGGGTAATTGGTTATGTAATTACTCTTCTATATTTACTGATACAAGATCGTTTTCATCTGATGCTCTTTGGAAAGCATCTATTAGTAGTAGATCTATTTTATCAGGGTTTGTTATATTTACTATTGTTTTCGTGTAGAATCCTACTAGGTAGAAGTAAATATCTTCGTAGTCACCGGTGAACTCTGGTAGGTCAAATGTTTCTTTTAGATAATTATTTTGATCTTCTTCTATTTTTTTTCCATCTATGTCGAATTTGTTCATTTTTTATTCTTCCAATTATTTTAATAACAATAGTTATATTATTTATAGTATTAAAACTTTATACTTTTTTTATCTAAAGATAAACTTTTACTATATTTTTTCTACAAAAAATAATTAAAGACTATCATCAACAGTATTATTAATTAAATCTAATTTATGAGGAATAATCTCATAATCTTCTAATTCATATCCAATATCTTCATAGCCTTCAAGTTCATCCTCAGTAAATTGTTTTCCTAGCAATCCCCCAACATCAATAATCTTATTAACTTTAAAGTTAGCAGTCACTATACCTCTATGAGTATTTTCTATGACAAAATCGTTTATAGTATCTGAAAAATGTGTTAGCACAATAGCTGTTTTCTTCTCTTTCATTTCTAACTCAGGGTCACTACCTGCAGAGCCCATTCTATCAAGAAATATCTTTGATTGTCCTGCTAAATCACCGAAATATATTGGTGCTGAGAATATGAAATAATCAGATGCTCTAATCTTATCAAGAAGTTCATTTAAATCATCATTTAATACACATCCACCACCTTGCTTGCACTTTCCACAGCCGGTACAACAGTGAATGTTATAATCATCAAGGAATAAAACCTCATTAGATCCTCCAGCATCTTCAATTCCAATGGTTAATCTATCCACAATTTTCTTAGAATTTCCATTACGTCTACATGAAGTTATTAAAGTTACTGCTTTCATTAAATCACCTTCTATTTAAAAGATTAAATTATGAAATTAATAAACTTTATTAAAATAAATTAGTCTTTAAAATTAAAAATTAGTTTACATAACGCGGGTTTTTATAAAAAAAAGTTTATAAAGGATTAAAAATTAATCCTCCTTATTGGTTATGCCAACCATCTACAATTAAATGGTAATCAGGGGAATTATGGTTAATTTTAATAGTATAGTTATTCATATCAATAATATCTCGATTATTATTTACTATTAGATATGCATAGCCCTGACTAATATCTAGGTTATACTCAGCATAATTTTTATAACCATTACTTTCAAGTACTTTAATGTAAGTTTGTAATCTATCCTTATACTTAAATGATTTTTTATGTATCTTACCCTCTTCAATATATTCTACAGTGATTTTATTACCTACTTCATCACTAAACTTATTTCTTGCACGTTCTTTTCTGTATTTTCTTTTATCATTAATGAAGTTATGATAACTATCTTTTAAATTGTTGTAATTATTATTAATACTGTTGACGGTATTCTGAACTTTTATACTGAGATTATTGAAGAATCTTGTAAATCTACTTGTACTTCCAGGATAATTATTTTCAGGTTTTACAAAGTAATCAATCAAACTCCATAGTTTAGATAGTATAAATGATGGTTTTTTGATTGTTTTATTATCCATTTTATACATTGAGATAAAGTCAAGGAGGATTACTACTAGTAAGGGTATTGTTAGAAATCCCCATGTAAATAGATTTATTATCATTGATATAATTGACCATTGAAATAGGAATGATAATAGATAAATCCATTTAATCATGTTATTAATATTAAAATTATTATTCATATTATTATAATTTGCTTTCATTATCTTAACCTTTAATATATAGTAGTTTCATCTTTTATATACTTATTGTTATTTTATTAATTAAAGAAAAATTGAATTGAAATCATGGTTAAAATTTAATAATAAGGTATTACATAATAGTATTATACCTTTATATAATCTATATAAATTTTCAATAATAGAAATTTATGGATAATTCAAACTAAGGGATATAAACTATTTTTTTTAGGTTAATATCTAATATACATATTTCAGTTAAAGAAAATTGTTTATATTTACTAATTAAAGGTGTAATGATTATAATGAATTGGAATTTTGATTTCACAGAAAAACAGATAATCATTACAGTATTCTTTTGTATGGCATTCACAATATCAAATCTAATTACTGTTAAAATTATAGATTTACACTTTTTAGGATTAGAAGTACCAGCAGGAGTACTTATTTATCCATTAGTTTATATTTTAACAAATGTAATTACAGAAGTATATGGTGAAAAAACAGCACAAAAAACTTTAGCACTAGGTATAGCTGCTGATGTATTATTCGTATTCATGACAACATTAATATTAGTATTACCATCACCAGCATTCTATACAGGTGATTCAAGTTTACAATTTGTATTTACACAAACACCTAGAATACTAATAGCATCATACATCAGTTATCTAGCAGGTAACCTTGTAAATGCAAGAGTAACAACAATTGTAAACCGTGGAACATCCTATTTACAAATTAAAAACTTAGGAGCAATAGCTCTTGGTGAATTAATTGATAATATAATATTCATAGGATTAGCATTCATAGGATCTGTACCAGTAATTGACATAGTTATCATGATATTCAGTCACTGGGTAATCAGTTTAATATGGAATGTAATAGCACAACCATTCACTGCTAGAACAGTTAAATGGGCTGCTAAAGGAAAACCAGAAGATACTGTTAATGCATAAATAAATAGGAATGATATTCTATTTTTATTAAACATATTCTTTTTTTATTTTTTTATATACTTTTTTTATACACAATATATTCTAAGAAAAAATATATTAATCCTTTAATAAAGATTATATTGACTAGATTAAAATAAAATATAATTTTAATATTAAGGGGAAAGACTATTTTGTCGAATAACATAAATTCAATTAATAATCCGAATAATAAGTCGTTTAAGATTTCAGTAATAATGGCTGTATATAATACAGAAAATTATCTGAATCAAGCTATTGATTCGATTCTACATCAAACAATAGGCTTTAGAGAAAATATACAACTTATATTGGTTAATGATGGTAGCACTGATGATTCAGAGGATATCATGAGAAGTTACCAGGAACAGTATCCTGATAATATAATTGTTATATCGCAGGAAAATCAGGGGCAGTCCGCTGCTCGTAATAATGGTTTAAACTATGTTAGAGGTAAGATTGTTAACTTCTTAGATAGTGATGACTACATATCAGAATCCGCATTTGAGGATGTTTACTACTTCTTTTTAGAAAACTATGATAAAACAGATGTTGTATCAATACCATATTATTCATTTGGTAGAATTGAACAACCTCATAAACTAAATTATAAATATGAATCAACTAGAATAATTGATTTACTAGAAGAACCAGATAATCCACAATTATCCGCATCTTCTGCATTCATAAAATATGATGTACTTAAAGACTTTACTTTTTCAACAGATTTGGTAGGATCTGAGGACGCTTTACTTATAAATATGATTCTATTAAACAAGAAAACATTAGGTGTAGTTAATTCTGCACAATACTACTATCGAAAAAGAAAAGATGCTAGTTCTACAATAGATGTTATCTACAAGATAAAAGAAGGTTATACAGATAGATTAGAGAACTATTTCATGGAACTAATAAACTATTCTATATCAAAGGTAGGTTATGTTCCAGAATTTATCCAGTACACATTAGCATATGATTTACAGTGGATAATACAACTTCCAAACCTAAAATATGTCTTTGATAAAAAAGGAGAAATACCTGAATTTTGGAAGATAATGAATGATGTAATTAGTTACATTGAAGACGATGCTATAATTAATAACAGAGGTATAGTTTCAAACCAACATAAATCATTCCTAATATATCTAAAAAACTTAGAACTAAGATATGAGATAAAAGATGATGATATTGTATTAATGTCAGCAGATCATCAATTAGATAAACTTAAAGACCATTCATTACATATAGATATAATAGAAATTAAAAATAACACGCTAAATATATCGGGATATACTCATACTCACTTTAAATCAGATAAAATAACAATACAAGCAGTAATTAATAATAATTCAGATAGATATCTAGGAAAAATGGTACATTATCCAACTCGTGATAATGTTAAATTCTTATCAATACCATGGACATTAATTTACAATTTTGACATAAAAATACCATTAGATGTTGTAATGAATTCACAAGTCAAAATTAAAGTGAATTACCACATTGACGGAGATACAAGTAATTTCAGCAGGGACAACTTAATCTCTGATTATCTAGAAATAAAATTCTCAAAAAATGCAAGATTATCTAAAACAAGCATATACTCTGTCAGAGATTCAAAAGTTATACTGTTTAAAAATAATTCATTTTATATTAGTAAATATGATTTCTTTTCAATACTTAGACATGAAAGAAGCATATTTAAAAAGATATTACAAGAAAAAAAATTTGGATACAAAGAAATTCTAAAAATTAAACTATTATATCTACTAAAACATTTTTTAAAGGGATATAGAAAGCCAATTTATCTTTTCATGGATCGTCCAGAGCAAGGTGATGATAATGGTGAACACCTATTTAAACACGCGTTAACTTGTAATGATAACATAAGAAAATATTTCATAGTGGAAGAGGATTCTAAAACATTTAAACCAGTATCACGATTAGGTGAAGTAGTACCCTACAAATCACTAAAACATAAATTATTATTCCTATTTGCAGATAAAATTATTACTTCACATCCTGACGAACCAGTAATTAATCCATTTTTCTCATACAGTCCAAATAAGGATGAAAGACATTTTATCAGTGGTCTTGGAAATGCTGAGATATACTTTTTACAACATGGAGTGACAAAGGATAACATTTCACCTTATCTTAAAAAGTATGATAAGAACTTATCATTAATAGTAACAGTATCTGACAAAGAACATGATTCATTTATGGATGATGGATATAATTATGATGAAAATATTATTCAAACACTAGGATTTCCACGATTTGATAATCTGGAAAGTCATCCATGTAAACAAATATTAATTATTCCAACATGGCGTGATTATCTTGAAGGAAATGAAGATTTATTCATAAATTCAGGATATTATACTAAATTAAACAATCTATTAAATGATGAAAGATTAATAAAATTAGCAAAAGAATATGGCTATAAAATAGTATTCAAGCCACATCCACGTTTAATGCATAAAATAAACGAAAAAACTAATAAAAGATATATTGATTTAATAAAATTTAATCAGTATATTAGATTAAGTACAGATGATTTATATCAAGAATTATTCAGCGAATCATCATTATTAATCACTGATTACTCATCAGTATTCTTTGATTTTGCATATTTAAAGAAACCAGTAATATATTATCATCCAAATAATGATTATCATCACTCAAAAAGTTACTTTGATTATGATAAGATGGGATTTGGTAGTGTTGAGATGAATGATAAATCATTAATTAATAAAATAGCTGAATATCTTGAAAATGATTGTGAAATGGAAGATATATATAAACAGAGAATTGACCAGTTTTTTAAATTTAAGGATAAACATAATTCACAGCGTGTCTATGATTGGATAAAGAATCACTAGGTGTAATATATGAGATTAGTTATACAGAGAGTAAACAATGCAAAGGTTGAAGTAGATAATAAAGTAGTAGGTAATATTGATAAGGGCTACATGGTACTAGTAGGCTTTGGTAAACATGATACTAGAAAGGAAGCTGACTACATGGTTAATAAAATTATGCATCTACGCGTATTTGAAGATGATGAGGGACGTATGAACCTAAATATTAATGATGTTCAAGGAGAGTTATTATTAATTCCACAATTTACATTATATGGTGATGTTAGTCATAATAACAGACCCTCCTTTTCTAATGCTATGAATCCGGAGGATGCTGAGAAGTTATTTGATTATTATTGTGATAAGTGTAGTGACTATGTTCATGTTGAAAGAGGTATTTTTGGAGCTTTCATGAATGTTAGCTTGGAGAATAATGGTCCTGTAACAATTCTTGCTGATAAAGAATATAAAAAATAAGAAAAAAGAAGAGAAGGTTAATTTAGCTAAATATTTCATTAGTTGCATCTGCTGCTGGGTCAAATTCCTCTGATACTTCTTTCATATATTTTGGTATATCCATGTGTTGTGGACATTGTTCTACACATGCTCCACATTTTATACAATCAGATGCTCTACCATATTCATCTCTTGTTATATAACTAAGGTAGTAGTTGAGTTGCTATGAGAAACCTTTCCATTCGGTCTGTTTTTCTGTATTATATAATTCAAAGTATTTAGATATGTATATATTTTTTGGACAACTGTTTATACAGTAATCACAGGACGTACATGGTATTGCTATTGCTGAATGAATAATATCTGCTACATTGTTTATTATTTCCTGTTCTTCATTATTAATTGGTTTAAGATTATTAAATGTTTCTAGATTATCCTCTAATTGTTCTTGATTACTTATTCCACTTAATACCATCATAACGTTATCTAATTCTGCTACAAATCTCAATGCCCAT
>CACZOU010000080.1 GCA_902782945.1 uncultured Methanobacteriaceae archaeon | reverse complement strand
TATCTTTCTAATCAAGATAGCATACTACACAATATTGATGGTAGAATAAAACTTATTACTCTAGTACTAATCATTGTATATGCTGTATCTTCACAAAATAACTGGGTATTTTTAACTTTAGAAGTTTATTTATTATTATTGGTTATTATTTCAGGTATTCCTCTAAAAGATGCTATTATCAGAGTTCTTTTAATATTACCTTTCGGATTTTTCATTGCGATTTTTCAACCGTTTATACATCCAGGTCAAATATTATATACATTACCTTTAGGAATTCATGTAACATTAGAGGGTCTTCAATTTGCTGAATTATTAATGTATAGATTAACTATAAGTATAACAGCAATAGTATTATTCTCATACATCACGCCAATGAATGATATAGCAACTGCATTTAGGAAATTACATTTTCCAAGTGAATTTGCAATGATTTTTTCATTATTTGTCAGATTCATATTCCTATTTTATGATGAACTCTCCAGTATTAGACAAGCACAGGCAAGTCGTTGTTTTGATATAAGTGGCAATACACCATATAAATGGAGAATCAAACAAGTTGGAAATCTTTTCCTTATGATGTTTTTAAAAGCATATGAACGTGGAGAAACAGTTTTTAACACTATGGCAAGCAGAGGATATAACTCTGAAAGTACCCTTTATACATCAAATGATAAAATTTCCACAAATAGTATATTGTACATATCAATACCCATCATTATTATGATTATATTATCCGTTTTACAGTATATTTCAATAATATAATACTTCTTTTCTATTTTTTTAATATTTATTCAATATTTAGACCATACTCTTATTAAAATAAAAATACATATAGTATAAATATAGATTACTTTAATTAATTTATTGACTTCTAATAATAAAGAGGGATAAAATGAAATCAATAATAAATCTAGAGGATATGACTGTAAAACAAGGCAGAACTGGAACAATCCACTTTACAGTTACAGACGAAAACAATAATAACATAAATGGAAAAACAGTGATAAAATTTAATCAAAAAACATTTCTAACTGGAAAAGTTGTTGATGGTCTGTTTTCAAAGGAATGTGACTTTTCTGATTTTGGAAATGATTCATATGAAATGACTGTTATATTTGCTGGAAATGATACGTGTAATGCATCTAAAGCTGATGCAATATTATATATTGATAAAAGTACTTCCAGATATGGAGACAATGGTAAATTAAACTCTAAGATTATTATCAATGATCTTAATGTTAGACCTGATCGACTTGAAAATATGGCATTCAAAGTAAAAGATATGGATAATAATCCCGTATCAGGTAAAGTAACAGTTAAACTAAATGATAAGACATTTATCATGGGACA
Source organism: uncultured Methanobacteriaceae archaeon (assembly GCA_902782945.1). Classification (GTDB taxonomy): domain Archaea; phylum Methanobacteriota; class Methanobacteria; order Methanobacteriales; family Methanobacteriaceae; genus Methanosphaera; species Methanosphaera massiliense. The sequence goes on along the minus strand of CACZOU010000080.1, from coordinate 18,390 downwards.
TGTTGTTAATGGTCTGTTTTCAGAAAAAATTGATTTCTCAAATTTACGAAATAAGGCATATAATATGACTGTATTATTTGCTGGTAATAAAAAATGTAATCCCTCAAGTACAAGTGTAAAATTATTTGTTAAACAAGATAAAAAATTTTTAAGGGCTAATAAAATGGATTCTAAAATTGATTTAAAAGATTTTACTGTAAAAAAAGGTGCAAAGAAGAGAGTTGAATTTACGGTAACCGATGAAAATGGTGAACCTGTTAGTGGTAAAGTTGTAATGAAAATAAATAAGAAAACTTTCCTACGTGGAAAAGCTGTTGATGGTGTATTTTCAGAGGAAGCTGATTTTTCTAATTTAAATAATGATTCATACGACGTGACTGTTTTATTTGGTGGAAATATGGATTGTGATCCTGCTTCTGTTGATGTTAAGTTATACATTGATAAAACTAAGGATATTGAATTAAGTATCCATGATATTCAAAATGCTAGTTACAGATTATGCAAATGGATTGAAATCAATAAAAGATTACCTGGTAAAATAGCTATCAACAAGGAAAAAATTACTATTGGTAGTTTATTAAGTGTTTTAACTAATACTATTAAAAATATTGGTGATAACAATACAGGCATAGTTGTATCTGGAAGAGCTAAAACTCCTAAGGTTTCAAGTGAGAGTATTACGGAAGTAGAACTTATTCCATTTGATGATTATATGGATATTGTTGAAAAAGTTAGTAGTTATATTGCAGAAAATAGAGAAGCTCCTTCAACTATTGAGAGTAGTTATGGTAATATCGGCTTTATGAATTTAGTCTATACTTCTGCTAAGATAGTTGCTAATAGTTCTTCTACTGGACTTTTATCTTCTGTATATGTAAGACCTTGGAAGAAAATCATAGCTAAATAATCCTTTTCTCTTTTTTTTTAATTGTATTTGATTAGTATCCTTATTTTAGAGAATATAATCTTAAAACACGATAAAAATAGTCTTTTTTTGAATAATAATTTTATAAATAGTTTACATGAAAAGTAGTGCATTTAATAAAAATAATATGTTATAAAAAAAAATCAAATGTGACTATATAATTTTATTATATAGAAATTATATGTTCACAATTTAAAATATATTGTTTTGTGGGTACAATTAAATATTTAGTCTTTCTAGGATATAAATAATTTTACTAATATGGTAAATTTTACATTAAAAACATTAAAATTAATTTAAAACATGCTTCCACACAGTAATATTACTATTTTTTGATAATTATTCTTACTATATCATGATCCATTAACTCATGGTCAAGTCCGACTTTTTGTCCAGGGAACTTTACAGAATCTCCCCATACCTTAGCATATTTAAAGTTCTTTACAAAATCCCTATGTAATTTTCTTGCAACATCTTCTACTGTTGAACCTCTACGGATAATTAATGGTTCTTCCATATCAGCCTTTTTTCCCTGAGGTTTAAGATATAAACGAATTAAATCTAAGTCCACAAATATTCTTTCCTTTAATTCTTCCATCTTTATACCATCATCCGCTGATACAAACAATGCATTTGGTAATTTTTTTCTTAATTGTGCTAATTGTTCATCAGTAGCTAAATCTATTTTGTTAACCACAATTGTCATTGGAATGTATGCTCTGTTTGGTTCTAATGCATCGATGAATCTGTCAATTGTTACATCCTCTCTTAGTACAACATCTGCACTATGTATTCCGTATTCACTTAGTATGGAATGTATTGTTTTTTCATCAATATGTGTTTGTTCCACTGTGGATATTATGTTTAATCCACCTCTTTTCTTAGGAGATACCTTTACATTTGGTTTTTTCTCGTTCGGTCTTACACCAATATTTCTAACTTCTTCAAGTATTACATCCATGTGTTCTGGCTGAAATACATCTAAAACCATGATTATTAAATCTGCATTACGTGTAGCAGATAGAATTTCTCTACCTTTTCCTTTACCTTTAGATGCTCCTTTAATGATTCCTGGTATATCTAATATTTGTATTTTAGCATCTTCATACCTCATTATTCCCGGAACTATATCCAGTGTTGTGAATTCATATGCTCCTACTTTAGAGTTTGCATTTGTTAAGTAGTTTAATATGGTTGATTTTCCAACTGATGGAAATCCAAGTAATACTGCTGTTGAATCTCCACTTTTTCTAACAAGGAATCCTTCACCTTTAGTACTTGAACTGTTACGTTTTTCTATTTTCTCTTTTAATTGTGCTATTTGAGCTTTTAATTTACCTATATGGTGTGATGTTGCCTTGTTTTTCTGAGTATGTTTTATTTCTTCCTCTATCTCTTTTATTCTATCCTCTGCTGACATATTCTCACACTATAAGTTTTTTCTTATTCATAGTTTTATTTTCTATGAATTTTTTTTTGAATTAATCTTTTATCAATGCTCATCTAAGATGTATAGTATCTTATCTTAGTGATTATTGTCTTAATAAGTATTTTATTAATTTAAGATAAAAATTAGTATTCATAAAATTAATATATATTTATATTTGTTTTTATTCTTTATTAATTATTTTATTAACTTCACAAAATATTTATACTTCAATTAATAGACAATTGTATAGGATAAAGAATTTTTTTTGAATTAAATTTCAATAAATATTTTAAAATATTATAATATTTATAATATTTATATATTTTAGTTAAATTTTTTTAATTTATGAGAAATATAACTGTATTTTTTAAACAATATATATTATCATGATAAAGGGGAGAATCATATGGTATATACTATTACAATGGAAAAGGAATTAGAGGAACAATTAGAGGATTTAAAAAAATCTAATTTAAAAGAATATACTATTTTAATTAGAAAAATAGATGAAATGAAAAATTACGCTGATGTATTACAGAATCATAGACGAATATTTAATACATTTAGTAAACCATTACAGAATTATAAATGGATAGATATTAATGATAAAATATTAATATTCACTACTGATATTGAAAATAAGGAATTACACTTATGTGAATATATTCCACGTGAAGAAGTGTTTCAATAAATAACTGTGGAAATATTAATTCTAATTACATTAATACATTTCAAACAATTTTTGTAATAATAAAGAAAATTTAAGTAAAAATAGGGTAATTATATAAAAGAGTCTTTTTACATATATATAATTGTACCCACAGAACATATAATTAAAACTTGTGATTTCTTATAACAAGCATTTCACTTATTATAACCTTTCACAGTTTTGTTTTCTTTTTATTTGATTTACTTTATAAATATACTTTTTTTCATAGATAATTACGCGAAGAATATGAGAAATTATAAATCTTTTTAATAAATTTAAAGTAATAATTAATAAAAATAGCGTATATTTTAATAAGTAGTTTTAAAAAACTATTACTATATTATAATTAACAATATTATTTATAATAGAAAAAATTCATATCTCAGAAAAGTAATATCTAAAAAACATTTCTAATTAAAGTGTAAAGGACCTCACTTATAATTTAATATATTAATTATTATAAGTTGAGGATTATTTTTTTTTAAATTTTCAATTAATTTTTCAGCATATGCTAACTTTTTTTTCTTAATATCATCAGCATGAACTAGCATATTATTTATTTCAGGTCTTGAATATTTTGTTATAATTTCACCAAAATCCATTCCTGCAAGAATTATTTTATTCATATTAAGACCATATGTTGCTATATGTACTGCCCTATCACCATCAGTAAAACCACCATAATTTTCAAGTAAATCATGTGCCTCTGACTGTGATGTAGGAATTATATTTTTTAGCAGTGGTACATATTGGTTTATTTTCTCAATATTATCACCATGCGCATGCACATATAATATTGATCCCTTTTGGTTTGCTTCTACTATACTATCAATACTTCCATCAAGATCTGTTACAATTATTGTTGGAATAATATCTTCCTCAAGGAGTGCAGTAGTTGCACCATCAGCAGCAATTAAACAATAGTCTTTGATATTAACCTTATTTTTAATAAGAGCTATATGTTTTTTTATTGAAGGTCCTGCTCCAAAAACAATACATTGATTAGGTAGATGTAGATTACCTATATTAAATTTACCTTTTTTTCTAATTTTATCATTAAGTAGTCCAGCTGATTTCTCATCTGAAGATTTATCAAAACCAAAATCATCACAAATAATAGGATACCATTCATCCCAATCATTATATACTCTTGTCATAAAATCACAACAAATAAATTAGTTATACTTATAATTTTTATAAAAAGTAATTAATTAAGTTTATAACTACTAAATTCTCCTATACTACATATTAAAAAGAATGACGTACATAAATATAAATATAATAAGGTTAGATAATTTTCAAGAATTTTATAAATACTATTTTATTATATATTCAAGACGACTTTTTAGACAATCTTATTATAAATTAAATAAACGTTTATTAAAAAATAATTTTTTGGAGGAATATTCCCAATGGATGATACTTTATTAATGATTCCAGGACCAACAACTGTTCCTAAAAGAGTACTAGAAGCAATGTCAAGGCCAATAGTAAACCACAGAGGACCAGTTTATGGAGAAATTTTAGAAGAAACAACAGCAATGATGTCTGAAGTATTCAAAACAGATAACGAATCCTATTTAATCACAGGATCCGGAACTTCAGCAATGGAAGCTTCTATCGCTAACATCATAGAAAAAGGCGATAAAGTAATAAATGTTGTTAGTGGTAAATTCGGTGAAAGATTACAACAACTCACAGAGGTATTCGGTGGAGAATCAATACCTATAGAGGTACCTTGGGGTCAAGCAGTAGATCCAGCAGAGATAAAAAGAGTAATGGAAGAAAATGATGATGCAAAAGCATTAACCTTAATACACAATGAAAGTTCAACTGCTGTAGTAAATCCTATTAAAGAAGTAGGAAAAATAATGAAAGATTATGACACATTATTTGTAGTTGATACAGTATCTTCATTAGGTGGAGATTATGTAGATGTAGATAAATATGGATTAGATATTTGTCTTACTGGTGCACAAAAATGTATAGCAGCACCACCAGGCATGGCAGCAATAACATTAAATGATGATGCATGGAAAGTAATTGATAGTGTAGATTCAAGTACATATTACTTAGATTTAAAAGCTATGAGAAAAAGCGGAAATAAATCTCCTGCACAAACACCATACACACCTAGTGTATCATTAACATATGCTATGCGTGAAGCATTAACAATGGTTCTTGAAGAAGGATTAGAAAACCGTATACAACGTCATCATACTGGTGCAATAGCTGTTCGTTCAGCAGCAGAAGCATTAGGTTTAAAATTATTTGCACGTGAAGGCGACCGTTCTAACACTTTAACTGCTATGTACTTACCAGAAGGAGTAACTGATGACCAACTTCGTGGAACTATGAGAAACAAATATAACATAGAGTTAGCTGGTGGACAAGATCACTTAAAAGGTAAAATTTTCAGAATAGGTAACATGGGTATTACTGGTTTACCAGAAATTGCAGCAACCATTACTTGTCTAGAAATGACCTTGAAAGAATTAGGAATCGAGTTTGAAAGCGGAGCTGGAGTAGCAGCTGTAGAAGATGCTTTCCTTAAAAACTAATATTTTTTTCTTCGAGAGTTTTTATTTCTCTCAACTTTTTTTTGTTAAATTATAATTAATAATTATTTAATTTTACTTTGGTAAACTTCCTTAATTTTCTGGTTATTATAAAAATTATATTATATCTTATTATTATTTTAAAAGTTACAATTATTTCTGATTTTTTTTAGTATTGTTCATATTTTTTATTGTATTCTTATCGATTTTTGTTAGTGGGAAAAACATAACCTTTATATACTATGTAAGTTAAACTATTAGTAACGGAAATGTATTTCCTACTTCCGATTGAATTAAAAAAAAATGAAATCACTATATAAAAAAACAATTAAAAAGAAATATAGAAACGAAATAGAAAGCATGACCGTATATTATTAAATTAAATAAATTTACATTAAATGGAGGATTTTACAGTGGTAGCAGAATCGTTACTAAATACAGGTGACACTGCCTGGATTCTAATGTCAACGGCATTAGTTATGATTATGACCTTACCGGGTCTAGCACTATTTTATGGAGGTATGAGCAAAAAGAAAAATGTTCTTAACACAATGTTCTTATCTCTAGTAGGATATGCAATTGCATGTCTAATCTGGGTAATATATGGTTATCAATTTACATTTGGAGCAACAATTGGTGGATTCATAGGAGCACCAACGAACTTTTTCCTATCTGGAATTTCACTAGAAATGATTCATCCAGATTCAACAATACCTGAATTATTATATGTTGTATTCCAAGCAACATTCGCAGCAATTACAGTTGCATTAATTTCAGGTGCAGTAGTAGGTAGAATGAAAGCAAAAGCATGGATTGTTTTTGTAGCATTATGGGTAACACTAGTATACGTCCCAATAGCCCACTGGGTATGGGGTGGAGGTTGGTTATACCAACTAGGAGCTTTAGACTTCGCAGGAGGTGCAGTAGTACACCTTAACTCAGGTATATCAGCACTCGCATTAATATTAGTACTTGGACCAAGAAAAGACAGACGTCTATTACCTCACCATCTCGGTTATTCCGTAATAGGTGCAGCACTATTATGGTTTGGATGGTTTGGATTCAACGCTGGATCAGCTCTCGGAGCAAACGGATTAGCAGCAAACGCATTCATTACAACAAACACTGCAACAGCTACAGCAATGATTGTATGGATCCTAGTAGATATCTGGAAAACTGGAAAACCAACAATACTCGGTGCAATAACTGGTGCAGTAGCAGGATTAGTAGCAATCACACCTGCAGCAGGTTTCGTAGATGTACCAGCTTCAATCGTAATAGGAGCTACAACAGTATTTGTATCATACTTCGCAATATCATACTTAAAACCAAAACTCGGTTACGACGATGCATTAGACGCATTCGGTGTACACGGTATGTCCGGTACATGGGGAGCAATCTTAACTGGTGTATTCGCAGCACCAGCTATTAACGGAGCAACAGGATTATTATACGGTAACCCTAGTCAATTAGGTATACAAATAATAAGTATTGTTGCAGTAGCAGTATATGCATTTATAGTAACATACATAATTGCTCAAGTACTCGATAAAACCATGGGTATAAGAGTAGATGAACAAACTGAAATCGAAGGTTTAGATGCAAACGAACACGAAGAATTAGGTTACAGAATATAAGGATTGTGATAGAATGAAAGAAATTACCGCAATTATTAGAAGTGAACGATTAGATGCAGTAAAAACTGCATTAGAAAAAGTAGGTTGTAAAGGTATCACAATCACAGAAGTAAAAGGTAGAGGTGAACAACTAGGTATTGAAGAAAATTACAGAGGTACCAGTTACAGAATAGATCTCTTACCTAAAGTAAAAGTTACATCAGTCGTATCTGATGATGCAGTAGAAACAGTAGCAAATGCAATCACCGAAGCAGCTAGAACAGGAAACATCGGTGATGGTAAAATATTTGTTAAAAACGTGGAAAATGTAATCAGAATAAGAACTGGAGAAAGGGGGGACGATGCAGTGTAAGCCCCCTTTCTTTATTCCATCATACATAAAAGTATAATGAGAATTAATAATTTATTTAACTAATAGGAAAATCCTCGTGGAAGAGTTTTTAAACTCTTCCTCTCCTTTATCCAATATAAGAATTAAATATAAAAGAAAGAATCTTCTCATAATCCTTTTTTTAAAACCAATATAAATCCCAATTTTTTCCTAATAGATGAATAATATCTCAATAAAGAAATTATCCCCCCGTTTTTATCTTATTCTTTTTTATTTTTTATATAATCTATACATTATTTAGTAATAATAATAATAATAGTACTATATTTATTTTAATAGGATATCCAATAATTATTAAAGTTAATACATATACACTTATTTTAATTAAAGATTATTTTAAAATTAGTATAATTAGTACCAGAAAAATTAGTTTATCAAATAAGTAGAAAATGTTAATAAAAAAAGAAAAAATAAATTAATGAAAGTTAGATCAACTTATTTTTTAGGAATACCTGTTATTCTTATTCCACCAAATTGTGATTTATATTTAATGTTTAAACCTATTAATAATGGTGTAATCTTCTCAATCATTCTAGCTTTTTCTAGTTTACCACAATCTATACAGTCAATTCCAGGTATTTTTTCAATTATTTCTTTTACAACTTGTTTAGCTTCATTATCATTACCAGCTAATAGACAATCACAATCAATTGGTTCTGGTATATTAGATAATAATGAATTACTTACATTGTTAAATGCAGCTACAACTCTAACATCTGTCTTTTTAAGTATTTTAGCTGTTCTTTCTGCAGCTGATCCTTCCATTAAATCTACAAATCTTGCTGGTGACCCACCAATAGCTGTTTCTAATGGTACTGTTGCATCCACTAATATTTTATCTCCAACATAATCTTTTATTGATTGTAAAGTTGGTTTTTGTGCTGACAATGGTACTGTTAATATTATTAAATCTCCAGCTTGTGCAGCATCTTCATTAGACATTCCTTCCATTTTAATGTCATCATAATCTTTTAATAATTCTAGAGATTCTTCTACTTTAGTAAGAGCTTTTTCTTCTTTTCTTGATCCTATAATTATATCTTCACCAGCAATTGCAAGTCTTTTTCCAATATTTAATCCTTGTGAACCGGTTCCACCAATTATTGCTATTCTCATATTAAAAACCTCTTGGTATTTTTATTTGAATAATTTTCATATTACGTTTTTTTTTCTTTGGAAGTGAAACTAATTACAATCATGATTTATAATGATTAATAATTACTATTAATTCTATGTATAATAATATATAAAATTATGTAAAATAAATAATAAAAAAAACTAGAAAAATAACTAAAAATAAAAAAAGAAAAGGAATTAAATTGCATCAATACCTTTTTCACCCGTACGAATACGAATAACTTCCTCTACATTAGAAATAAAGATTTTACCATCACCCATTTTACCAGTGAAAGCACTATTCCTTATTGTTTCAGCAATGTTATCTACTTCATCATCAGTTGTTACTATTTCTAATTTAATTTTTGGAATTAAATCAACTTTGTATTCAGTACCCCTATATTTCTCAATTATACCTAATTGTTCTCCTCTACCTTTAACCTCTGAAACTGTTAAACCATTACATCCAATTTTTTCAAGATTAGCTTTAACAACTTCTAATTTTTCCTGTCTAATAATTGCTTCTATTTTTTTAACCATACTACTCACCTCTATCTAACTAATGGTACATCTGTTATTTCGGAAGCTTCCATTGTTAATGCTATTAAATCAGCAAATTCTAATTTTTGTAGATCGGTGTGACCAGCTTGTTGTGCTAACATTTCAGCTTCTTTAGTCATAGCATTAATGTAATTAGCAACAGCATTTCCTCCACGTACAGGATCTAATCTTCTTCTTAATACCCTATCCTGTGTAGCTATTCCTTTAGGACATTTACCTAGACTACATCCACGACATACTTTACATCCTATTGCTACTAAAGCTGCAGTACCTATATATGTAGCATCTGCACCTAATGCTATAGCTTTAGCTACATCTGCACCTGATCTTATACCACCTGCTGCAACAAGACTTACTTCAGATCTTAAATTAATATCTTTAAGAGCAAGGTCTGCTTTTCTAATTGCTTCTATTGTAGGTATTCCTGCATGTTCTGTAATGATTTCTGGTGCTGCACCTGTTCCACCTTGCATACCATCGATTACTATAATATCTGCTCCTGCTTTTGCAGCAATTTTAACATCTTGTTCTACTCTACCAGAAGTAAATTTAACTATGATAGGTATTTTCCAGTCAGTAATTTCACGTAATTGATCAATTTTCATTCCTAAATCTTCTGGTCCTACAATATCCATGTGTCTAGCTGGACTTAATGCGTCAGAACCTTCTGGAATATTTCTGATTTTAGCTACTTCAGCTGTTACTTTTTTACCTAGTAAGTGTCCTCCCATACCAGCTTTTGCACCTTGACCAATTTTTATTTCTACTGCTTCAGCATTGTTAAGGTAGTTTGCAGATACTCCAAATCTACCAGATGCATATTGTGCTATTAATTTATCAGCAAAATGACGTTCTTCTGGTAACATTCCACCTTCACCTGTATTGGTGATTGTACCTACAATACTTGAACCTCTAGCTATTGCAATTTTTGCTTCTTTACTAATTGCTCCAAATGACATAGCACCAATCATTATAGGAGTGTTTATTTTTATAGGATTTTCTGCAAAACGATCTCCTAATACTACTTCTGTTTTACATGGTTCCCTGTATGAATCTATTGGTGGTCTTGAAACCTGTGCTGGTAATATACTTAAATCATCAAATGATGGTAATTTACGTGTTGCTCCACATCCCCTGATTTTATCTTTACCAGTTTGTGTTTTACGTTTTATTTCTAACATTGTCTGACTTGACCATATTCCCCTACCTTCATCAGGAAGTGGAGTTACATATATAGCTTGAGTTGGACACATTTCTTCACATATTTTACATCCAACACAGTTTTCCTGATGAACTGGTTGAGGTTCATCATTAATTACCTCATATACACCATGAGGACAGTTAGAATAACAACTATAACAATTTTTACATAATGATTTTTTAGGATTGTCACATAAATACCAACAACAACCCGGCCTATCATTATTTTGTTTACAAATCTCAGATCTTCTATTTACATTAAAAGACATTATATCACATCCTCAGTATAATCTTTTAATGGTTTAAACACAGGACAAACAGCATATTTTGTTCCTGATGCTTTTAAAATTTCATCTATATCATCAGTTATTTTAGCTACTGGTTTCCATGGTGAATCCTCTTTTGTATCAACTACAAGTGCTCCAGTGACTATTTGATATGTTATAAGGTAGTCTAGTATTGAAGTTACTACTCCACCATCCTGACCATGATAATTCTTTGCTGATCTTACTGTTACTATTTTCTGGTAGTCACCAAGATTATTAGAATTATCATTTCTTAAATTTGTTGGAATGAATGTTCTTGGACATACAGCAAAACATGCATGACAATCTTCTGGACATTTTCCTCTTTTTCTTGGTTTTGAATCAGCTATTGTGATTATGTTTTCTGGACAAATGTATTCACATGCACCACATAATACACATGCCCCAACATCAATTACATTACCTTTTAGGTCAGCAAAGTTAGCTGATGATATTTCTCTAAATATTGTTTTATCAGATATTTCTCTCTGATATAATACTGGTCTTGCTTTGAATTCTCTGGTATCTATATTTTCAAAGTTTCTTTTTATTTTATTTCCAGCAATTTTATTTAATAGCTTTAATTGGGTTGATGTTAAATCTTTTGCTTCAATATATCCGTGTTCTATTGCATCATTTATTACTTTTAGTCCTGCATCTGTTCTAATAATAACAGTTGACCATCCTTTATCAGATCCTATTGATCCTACAGAGATATCTGATGTTTCAGATGTTAATTCTACACAAATATTACAATTTTTTCTTACAACCTTCTTTGCTACAGATAAAGGAATTTTCATTTTTTGTCCATTTTTTAGGAACATGAATGCGTATCCTTTTTCTATTCTGAATTTCTCAATTTCTTCCATTGTTAAATCATATTCTAATAATAATGCTTGGAAATATGAGTAGGAAAAGTTTTCCATACAAAATAGTCCTATTTTAAATTCTATTGGAGATTCTGTGAAATGTTGGATTTTAGATGCTGCCATTATTTCACATGGTGTTCCTACTAATGCTACTGTTTTATTTACCATGTTTATTTACCTCCTTTAGATTTAGTTATTTTTTTGAAGTTTGTATAATCAATATCTGTTAATTCAAACCCATATTTAGTTAGTATCTGTTTTAAGTCTTTTTGATCATCTAATGTTGTTTTTTCCATTACTGCATCTTTTCCTAGACTTTTTACATTACCTAATACGTAGATGGTTCCTCTCATTATAGATTCACCAGCATCATCTGTTACATCTCCTAGAACAATGAGTTTTCCACCCATCATTAATAATCCAGTCATGAAACCACTGTTACCTCCTATGATAACAGTTCCACCTTTCATGATTTCACCAGTTCTTGAACCTGTGTCACCTCTTACTACAACGGTTCCCCCATAGATTCCTTGACCTGCACCATCACCAGATCCACCTTCAATGATTATTTCACCAGTAGTCATGTTATCTCCAGCAAACCATCCTGCATTTTTAGTTATGTGGATTTTTGCTCCATCAATCATTGTTCCTACAAAATATCCTACGGATCCATTTATTTCAATTTCAACATCCTCCATAAGACCTGCAGCTATGTTATGTTTGGATTGTGGGTTGTTTATGATTATTTTATCATAATCTACTGCATGTTCTTTTATGGATCGGTTTAATTCTTTTTCATCCATATCTTTAGCTTCAATAACATATTCAGTCATAACTATTACTCCTTTTATATTGTGTATGATCTTGTTTCTCCAGGAGCTATTTGTTCTACATGATCTGTTTCAAGTACATCCTGTAATGCCATTTCCTCTGATGCTATTGCAAATACTTCATCATTTTCTGCCATTACACCTGGTCTTAATCCTAATTTATCTTTTGCTATTCCTATACCAGATGGTGTTCCTACTAATAAAGAGAATGGTCCATCTAAGTCTTCTACTGCATTCTCTAATGCTTCTTCTAGCTTGTATCCTTCAGATAATTTATCAGCCATGTAGTGTACTACACACTCTGTATCATTATCTGTTTCGAAATGATGACCTTTTCTTTCTAGTACATCTCTTATCTTCCAATAGTTAGTAATTTGTCCATTATGTACTACTGTTATATCTGGTATAATGTAACTTTGATATGGGTGTGCATGGTATCTATCTACACCACTTTCTGTTGCAAATCTTGTATGTCCTATACCATGTGTTCCCTTTCTTGATGGTAAATCAAATCTTTTTGATATATCCTCTACTAATCCCACATCTTTTATCATTTCAAATGAATGTGCACCATTTATTACTTGGACATCTTCAAATTTATCTAAATTACTGATTAATGGTTTTAACATATTGTAGTTATCAAGTTCTATTTCACATCTGTAAATATTATAGTCATCTACAGAGTGAAATAGTTCTTCACTTATTATTGGACTTGACTGAGTTAAATATGTCTTTAGATTTTCAAGCACTTTTGAATTATCCTTAACTTCTATATTTAATTGATAATGATTTTCGGGGAGATTTAATCCTCCGTAAATTGCGAAGCCTGCAGAATCAGGACCTCTGTGTTGTAGGGAATTTAACATCGCTGCTAGTGATTCTCCAACGTTATGGGTTTTTTTATCTTTATAAATTACACCTGCTATTCCACACATCTCAGCACCTCCTCTATAAATAACCTGTGAACTAATGTGTCTTCTGTTAGTTCAGGGTGGAAAGCTATTCCAATATATTGATTTTGTTTAACTGCAATAATTTTATCATCATATTTACTTAATACTTCTACATCATCGCCAATATTATTCACATATGGTGCTCTGATAAATATGCCATGATATTTTTTGTCAGTAAATTCGATTTCAGTTTCAAATGATAATCTTTGTCTTCCAAAACCATTTCTTTCTACAGTTGCATCTATTAAATGAAGTAGTGGCTGTTCTTTATCTGTTTTATCACACAGTAATACTAATCCTGCACATGTTCCTAGTATTGGTATTCCTGAAGTTTGAAGATATTTCATTAATCCCGTTTTCTCTAAGTGTAAACCAATAGTTGAACTTTCACCACCAGAGATTATTAGACCATCACAATCCTGAATATCTTCTAATACATTTACTAGTTTTATTGAGCCATCAATCCCCATTTCTTTCAATGCTTTTTCTGTTATTATTTGATGTTCTTCAACGTCACCTTGTAAATCTAGAATTCCTATTTTTATCATGTCATCACCTAATTAATAATGAATTTCTAATAAAAAAATAAAGTATTGCATATAATTAATCATTATAATTGTATTTTTTCATCATATTAATCAAACATGAATATATAATAAGAATCATATTTATTGATGAAATGATTTAAAAAACCAACTAAATCCGTAAAAAAAACATGTTTTATTCATTCTTTTTAAACATGTTAACTATCATTAGTTTTATATTAAATCAATGTATTATTTTAATGAAATAATGATTATTACACTTAATATTATATTGGTTTTTAATATATATAAATATATTGAAAATTGTTTAAGTTTATATTTAAATGACGTAAAGAACATATAGAAACTATTACAATAAATTTAATAAAAAAAATAAATTTTACAAAAAAAATAGAAAAAAAATGAACAACATAAAAAAATATGGCTTAAAAAATAATAATGTACAATATATAAAAGTACCTCTTAAAAAACCAGAAAATAAATAAGAAAAAAGAATAACTAAATAGATTATTCCTCCAACTCTTTTTTAACTTTATAAGTAACCTTCTTAACCGTACGAGCAGCATCAAAAAATTCAGTACGCTCATCATCATTCATTTTTAAAGGAACAATCGCTTGAATACCATTTCTACAAAGAATAACAGGTACACCTAAAGAAACATCATAAACTCCTTCAACTTCACCCTCAAGATAAGTACTAACAGTTAAAATCTTACGACTATCATTAACAATAGTTGAAATTAAATTAGCTATAGCGTGAGCAGGTCCATATTCAGTAGCACCTTTTTTACTAATAATAGTACTTCCTGCTGATTTTAATCTAGTAACCAAGCCAGGAACATCTAAATCACTACTCTCTACAAAATATTTTAATAAGATACCACCAATAGTAGTAGAACTTAATAAAGGAACCATATGATCTCCATGTTCACCAATAACTCTTGTATGTATTTCACCACTATTAATATTGAAATGTTTTGAAAGAATAGTCTTTAATCTTAAAGAATCTAAGTGGTTACCTAAACCTATCACACGACTTTTATCAAATCCAGAAGCTTCTAAAGCAACAGTAGTCATGACATCAACAGGGTTAGTAACTATTAAAATTATTGAATCTGGAGCATATTTAGCAATCTGCTCAGCATAATCTTTCACAATCTTAGCATTAGGAACTGCTAAATCAAGCCGAGACATACCTTCTTTTCTATGTATACCTGACGTTATTAATACAATAGATGAATCTTTTAAATCTTCATAATTTGTTGATGGTGTTAATACTGAATCAATATCCTCTACAGCTAATGCATCATAAATATCAAGAATTTCTCCTTTAACATTTTCGATACTTGATGGCCTAGAGAACATCACTATTTCATCAATACTATCTTCCTCAGCTAATGTAAAAGCAACATTTTTACCTATTGTTCCTGATGCTCCCATAATACTAACTTTTACCATCATTATCAAATCCTAATCATAATTATTTTAATTAAATTTTATTATTATATTTGTATTTTCTATTAATAAAAGCTTACTAAGAAAAATTGTAAATAACAAGTTACCCTTAAAAAACAGTTAACAATGTTTAATAAATTAGTAAAAAAACAAGAAAAAAGACAGATAATAAAATAAAAAAATATATAAAAAGAAAAGGTTAAACTAATTTTCTAATTTATCAATGAAAGTTAAAGCATTAGCTCTTACATAACCACTTTCATCATTCTCAGATAATTCTTTAAGAATGTCAAGTGCTTCATCTCCACCAATATTACCTAGGCCAAATACAGCACCTGAACGAACAAAACTTCTTTCATCCTTAGAAGCTTTGATGAAGACATCAAGAGTATCTTTATTAGCAATTTTAGCTAAAGCCCATACAGCTCCACCGCGAGCTCTCCAATTTTCATCATCCACTAATTTAAGTAAAGTATCTACCGCATCATCTCCATACTCAGAGAGTGCTGAGCTTGACTGTCTTCTAACCCATTTATTTTGGTCATGTAATAATTCACCAAAAACATCAATAGAACTAGGGTCTTTAACACTTTTAATAATATCGATAAGACTTAACTTAATAGACTTAGGATAATATGGTTTAACAACTTCTTCATGTAAAATATCCAATTCATCAGGCATATTGGTTGAAATTGTACTTTCAGCTTCTAATTTTACAAAATCATCTAAATCATTAAGATCTTTTATTGCATTTCTTACATCTTCTGCACTCATTGTTACTCCTCATTAAATTTAATTCTAGTATTTTATTTATGTTTTAACTTTTTCCTTATAGATATATTAGTTTAATAAATATAAGTAACTATACTTAATAAGAACCTATATATTATACTATAAAAGAAAAATAAAGGAGTAAAAAATATTGTACAAAATAACAGTAATACCTGGTGATGGTATTGGACAAGAAGTAATGAAACCTACTATAGACATACTAGAAACATTAAATACGAAATTCGAATTTATCGAAAAAGAAGCTGGAAAAGAATGTTATAAAAAACACGGTACCAATCTACCTGAGGACACAATACAACAATGTAAAGAAAGTGATAGTGTACTCTTTGGGGCAGTAACTTCAATTCCTGAACAAAAAAGTGCAATAGTAACCTTACGAAAAAAACTGGATTTATATGTTAATCAAAGACCAATACACTCCTATACTAATCAAGACATAAACTTCACAATAATAAGAGAAAATTCAGAAGGATTATACTCACACCTAGAAGAACAGAAGGGTGATGAAGTAATAGCTCTCAGAAAAATAACAAACAAGGGTTCAGAAAGAATTATTAAATACGCATTCAACTACGCACAAAAAACAGGAAAAAAAAGAGTAACAGCAGCTCACAAAGCAAATGTATTACCATTAACTGATGGAATATTCAAAAACACATTCTATAAAATAAGTGAAGAATATCCTAATATAGATAGTAATGATTACTATATCGATGCAACTGCTATGTATTTAATAACAGATCCTGCTAGATTTGATGTTATAGTTACAACAAATTTATTTGGAGACATACTCTCTGATGAAGGAGGAGGTTTACTAGGTAGCTTAGGATTAATACCATCAGCAAATATTGGAGATAATAATGGATTATTTGAGCCTGTGCATGGTTCAGCTCCAGACATAGCAGGACAACACAAAGCAAATCCTACAGCAATGATATTATCTAGTTGTTTAATGCTTGAATTCTTAGGAAAACAAGAAGAAGCAGATTTATTACATAAAGCTGTAGACGATGTAATACTAGAAAATAAAATAAAAACTCCTGACATGAATGGAACTAATACAACTCAAGAAGTAGCTGATGCTATTCTACATAAGATGTAATTGTTGAAATTCAAATTATAATAAAAAATAATATAAATAAATTTATAAACATTAAATAAAAGAATATTATATAATATTAAAAATTTTGTTTATTCATCATTTTATTAATAATAGGAAAATAATAGACGAGAAATTAACTCATCTACTAATAATTTTGATAAAATGCTAATATCAATAAAGTTTTACCCTAGGAGGTATAATACAACATGAAAACAACTGTAAGTATAATTAAAGCAGATATTGGTAGTGTTGGTGGACACGCAGTAACACACCAAAAACTAATGGATACATGTAATGCACATTTATCTAAAGCAAAAGAAGAAGGACTATTAACCGACTTTTATATAACCCATTGTGGTGACGACATAGATATGATTATGACCCACACAAATGGTCCAGACAATGAAGAAGTACATAAACTAGCATTTGATACATTCATGGATGGAGCAGAAGTTGCAAAAGGTCTTAAATTATACGGTGCAGGTCAAGATTTATTAAGTGACACTTTTAGTGGAAACATAAAAGGTATGGGACCAGGAAGTGCAGAAATAGAATTTGAAGAAAGAGGAGCAGACCCTGTATTCACATATTGTTGTGATAAAACAGAACCAGGAGCATTTAACTTACCTCTATTTAGAATGTTTGCAGACCCATTCAATACAGCAGGATTAGTAATCGACCCTAAATTACACGGTGGATTTGACTTTGAAGTATACGATGTTATAGAAAACAGGAAAGTAACAATGTCATGCCCAAGTGAAATGTATGATTTACTAGCATTAATCGGTTCAACTGGAAGATACGTAATAAAAAGAATCTTCAGACACTCCGATGGTGAAATAGCTGCAGCAGTAAGTACTGACAGATTAAACTTAATGGCAGGAAAATACATAGGTAAAGATGACCCAGTAGCAATAGTAAGATCTCAATCCGGATTCCCAGCAGCTGGAGAAACAACTGAACCATTTGCATTCCCACACTTAGTAAGTGGATGGATGAGAGGATCACACAAC
>CACZOU010000079.1 GCA_902782945.1 uncultured Methanobacteriaceae archaeon | reverse complement strand
CACAGTTCTATGAACGTGCAGGAAGAGTAACCACTATTGGTTCTCACAAAGCAATTGCATCTGTAACAGTAGTTGGAGCAGTATCACCTCCTGGTGGAGACTTATCCGAACCTGTAACCCAGAACACATTACGTATAGCAAAAGTATTTTGGGCATTAGATGCATCATTAGCAGACAGACGTCACTTCCCATCTATCAACTGGTTAAACAGTTACTCATTATATGTGGACAGTGTAACTAGCTGGTGGAATAATGAAATTGGTTCAGATTGGAGAGAATTAAGAAACACTGCAATGGGTATATTACAGAAAGAATCAGAACTTAACGAAATTGTACAATTAGTAGGTCCTGATGCATTACCTCAAAAAGACCAAATAACATTAGAATCAGCACGTATGTTAAGAGAAGACTTCCTTCAACAAAACGCATTTGATGATACAGATACATACTGTTCACCAACAAAACAATATGGTATGCTAAAAACCATTTTACTATACAACACAAGTGCTCAAGCAGCATTAGCAGACGGTGCAGATGTAAATAAACTCACAAACTTAGAAGTAAGAGTAGATTTAGACAGAATGAAATATGTACCTGAAGACGAATTTGATGCTAAAGCAGAAGATATTAGAAGTCGTATAACTAAAGAATGTAATGAGGCTGGACAATGAATGATGTAGATATTAAAACAAGAGAATATACTACAGTATCAGAAGTTTCAGGACCTTTAATGGTTGTTCAAGGTGTTGAAGGTGCAGCATACAACGAAATCGTTGAAATCGAAACACCTGCTGGAGAAAAAAGAACTGGACAAGTTCTTGAAGTAGAAAATGATATTGCAGTTGTTCAAGTATTTGAAGGTACCAGTAACCTAAACACAGAATCAACAAAAGTTAGATTCACAGGTGAAACTGCAAAAATCGGTTTATCAACTGATATGTTAGGAAGAATCTTTAACGGAATAGGTACACCAATTGACGGTGGACCAGACATCATACCTGATGTAGAATTAGATGTAAACGGTTCTCCAATGAACCCATCCGCTAGAGAATTCCCTGCAGAATTCATTCAAACAGGTATATCCACAATTGACGGAATGAACACACTTGTACGTGGTCAGAAATTACCTATCTTCTCAGGTTCTGGATTACCACACAACGAACTCGCAGCACAAATTGCAAGACAAGCAAAAGTAATTGCAGAAGACAGTGAATTCGCTGTAATATTTGGTGCTATGGGTATTACTCACGAAGAAGCAAACTTCTTCATGAACGAATTCGAACAAACTGGAGCTCTAGAAAGAGTAACAGTATTCATGAACTTAGCAGATGACCCTGCTATCGAAAGAATCATGACACCTAAAATGGCTTTAACAACAGCTGAATACCTTGCATTTGAAAAAGGTATGCACGTATTAGTAATTTTAACTGATATTACCAACTATTGTGAAGCATTAAGGGAAATTTCATCAGCACGTAACGAAGTACCTGGACGTAGAGGTTACCCAGGTTACATGTACACTGACTTAGCAGGTATGTACGAACGTGCAGGACGTATAAAAGGTAAAGACGGTTCAATTACACAGATGCCTATTCTTGTAATGCCACAGGATGATATTACTCACCCTATTCCTGACTTAACAGGATATATTACAGAGGGACAGGTTGTACTAAGTCGTGACTTAGACAGAACAGGTATTTACCCACCTGTAGATGTATTACCTTCATTATCAAGATTAATGAGTGGAGGTATCGGTGACGGCCGTACACGTGAAGATCACAGTGGAGTTTCAGACCAGTTATATGCTGCTTACGCAGAAGGTCGTGACTTACGTGACTTAACCGCAGTAGTAGGGGAAGAAGCTCTCACAGACCGTGACAGAAAATTCCTAAAATTTGCTGATGAATTTGAAGATAAATTTATTAGACAAAGTAAAGACGAAGACAGAGGAATTGAAGAAACCCTTGACTTAGGTTGGAAATTATTATCCATCTTACCTAAATCTGAGCTTAAACGTGTTAAAGATGAACACGTTGAAAAATATTTACCTGAACAAGAAGAAACTGATGAAGAATAATTTTATTTATTCTTATCATTTCCTGGTAGATATATTAGTGAAGGAGGCTAAATAATGGCAGATGAAAAATTGGATGGAATTAATCCAACACGTAGTGAACTTCTTAATCTAAAAGACAGAGCTAAACTGTCTTCAAAAGGTCATAGTCTTCTTAAAGAAAAAAGAGATGCTCTTATTAAGGAGTTTTTCGAAATTCTAGATCGTGTTCAAGGTTCTAGAGATGAAGTTGAAAAAAAATTAGCAATAGCTTACTCAGAACTAAACAAAGCTCAAATAGACATGGGAGATATGGCAGTTAAACGAGCAGCTTTATCTGTAAGAGAATCTATAGAACTCGATATAAGTTCTAGAAGTATTATGGGTGTTTCTGTCCCTGTTGTAAAAAGTCATGCAACACATAATGATTTAATTAGCAGAGGTTATGGTTTTGCTGGAACCTCAGCTAACTTAGATATCGCAGCTAAGGAATTTGAAGAATCCATTAAGATTATCATTGAACTTGGTGAGATTGAAAAAACAATCTTTATGTTAGCACAAGAAGTAGAAGCAACTAAAAGAAGAGTAAATGCTTTAGAGCATGTAATTATTCCTCGTATTAATAACACAATCAAATTTATTGAAATGAGATTAGAGGAAATGGAAAGGGAAAGCTTCGCTCAACTTAAAGTTATTAAGAAAAATATGGATACAGAGGAATAAGTTGGTCATGGATTTTATCCATGATTTATCTTTTTTTCACATCCTTTTCATTTTAATCATCATTTATAAAAAAATTTTATTCTATTTTTACATTGATTAAGTACTTATTTTATTATTAACATAAATTATTTTAATATTAAATTCTAAATTTTATAGGTTGTATTTTTATTAGTAAAATATTAGTTGTAGGGTCTAATACCCGTTCATTATCAAAATCATTAAAAGCATTAGGTTATACAGTATATGCTACTAGTTTCTTTGATGTTATTGATCAATATGAATATGTTGATAAATTACTTGTTCCAGAGGGAACTTTTATTTATGATTTGAAGATTCTAGAAGATTTAGCATTAGAGTATGTTAATGAAGTTGATTATATTATATGTAATAGTGATGTTGATGTATCTCGTTTTCCTAGAAATAAGATAATAGGTAATGTTGACACTGATTTTATTAATAATAAATATAAATTATTCAAATTATTACATAAGAATTTTCTTTTACCTGATACATATAAGTTAACAGATATTGAGGAAGCTGGGGAGATTGTAGCTAATTTCCCTGATAAACAATTTATTGTAAAACCGGTTTATGGTTCTGGCGGTATGGGTATAACATGGTATAATGAGAATTTATCTATTGATGGTGATTTTATACTTCAGGAATTTATAAACGGCGATTCAGTGAGCAGTTCCTTTTTATCTTATCCTAACCATGATATTGAGATGATTACTACTTCTGATCAGATTATTGGTTCTAAGAGGTTAGGTGGTGCTGATTTTAAGTATTGCGGTAATGTAACTCCATATATTAAACCTTCTGATAAAATTGTTAATATTTCTGCTAAGATTTCTATGATGTGTAAATTAGTTGGGTCTAATGGAGTGGATTTTATTTTGAATAATAATAATGTATATGTTATTGAGGTTAATCCTAGAATTCAGGGTACATTTGAATTAGTAGAGCGTAGTTTTAAGATGAATCTGGCAGAAGCTCATATTAATTCCTGTAATGATGTTCATGTAGATATACCTAGTGTTCAACAGTTTTCTGTTAAGTTGATACCTTATTGTTTAAATAAGGGTTATTATGATTTATCTAATATTCCTTTTGTACATGATATTTCAAAGCAGGATTACATGTTTAAGAAGGGTGAGCCTCTTGCTACTATTATTACTTCAGATAGAATTTTAGAAAATGCTATGAGTAGATCAGAGCAGGTTCAAAAATTAGTGTATAATTCAAAAAAATAGATAATACTCTTTTGTTATAAAAAAGTTATTAAGAAAAGGGTAGTTAGATTATTCCGAATTCAATGAGTATAAACATAAATACTCCGAATGCTATAAGAAATGTAGATATTATCAAGACATGTGTATACATTTTGAATAATTTTACTTTTCTTTCTGGATCTTCATCTAAGTATTCTTTTAATGTGTTTTCATAAGGCATATAACAATACACTCCTATTTTTTATATTGATTATTGTTATATTAAAATATTCTCTATTTTATTAAAATTAGAATTTAAAATAATTATTATAAAAATAGTTTTTTAATAAATAGTAGTCCCGAGCGGAGTCGAACCGCTGTCCCCGGTTCCAAAGACCAGGAGGATTGCCACTACCCTACGGGACTAACGTGCTGTACTTCAAGTACATACAAATATCTATTTGAAGTTATTTATATACTTTTTGGTTTTATGTATTCCTATTAGTGTATAGTACTCATATAAGGAATGTAAATTTTTATTTTTATTTTTCTTAGTATATATAGTTTATCCTATACTTTTAAATACTTTCTAAAATAAAAGTATTGATAAGGATTTATAATAGATTCTTATATTCAGAGCTTATGATTTTTTTTCAAAAATGAAAAAAATTAAATATCTAACAAAAATCAGAATATTAAGTTATATAATTTTATTAAATTATATATAAAATATATGACTTACTTAACCGAATTAATAATTCATATTTTGGTTTATTATAGGAGGCGGTAAGATTAAGCGGAATTTGATTTTGATTTTTTTAGTAGCTGTGATTATTAGTTTAACTGCAGTATCTGCAGCAGATACATCAAATTCATCAGTATCAACAACTGATTTAGGAACTCATGTTCAAGACGTATCAAGTCAAGCTACTATAGGAACAACCACTACAAGTGATACTTCTAGTCAGGTTACTTCTGAAAAATCAAGTATTAAATCAACCACGAATGATAATATAAGCAATGAAGCAGATCTAAGGGAAAATACCAAGGATAATCAAGTGATTAACAAGACTTCTAGTAACATACAAACCAATACTCTTTCAAATAATAAGACAACAACAAAAAACCTTAAATCAAGCACTAGTAAATCAAAAATTACAATTAAAATGGGTTCTTATGTAGCACACCCATATCAAACAATCACACTTAATGCTACTGTACGATTAACTAATGGAAAACCTTTAAATAATGTTACAGCAGTTTATAAATTAAATGGTGTAACTATTGGTCATACTAATATAACTAATGGGGTAGCTTCATTAAAATATACAATTCCAAAGTACAGTGCTAAAACATATCCCTTGATGATTAAAGTTGGAGAAACAGACACTAGCTTAGCTGGTAATGCAACTTCTAACTTAAAGATTGAAAAAAGTAATATTAAAGTTTCAATGGACTCTTATACTGTTGTACCTAAGGATAAAGTTACAATAACTGCTAAGGCTGTAGATGTTTATGGTCATGCAGTTGATGGTAATAAAGTTACATTTAAAGTAAATGGTGTAACAATTGGTTCTACAAATGTATCTAAAGGAGTAGCTAAAATAAGTTATATAGCTCCTTCAAAAATACAAACATATACTATACAAGTTATAGTTGGAGGATCAAGTTTTACAAATTCGGGTAATGCAACTAGTAAATTAACTGTTAAAAAGTCAAGTTCAAAAATTACTTTAGATAACATATATTTTGTTAAATACCGAAATTTAACTATTAATGTAAAGGTAACTAGTTCAAATGGTACCCTTGCAAATAGTGGAAAAGTTACATTTAAAATTGATGGCAAAACTATTAAAACTGTATCTGTAAGTAATGGTGTTGCTAAATTCGCATATGGTGGAAGATTAGCTCTTGGTACACGTAATTTATCAGTTATTTATGGAGGTAGTTCTTCATTATATAGTTCTAATGCAACATCTAAGTTAAGAGTACAAGATAATTTAACGAAATTTACCTATGAACAGATATTAAGAAAGGCTAATGATACAAAAGATTTCATCGAGAAATATGGTAGATTACCTAACTTTGTTAACATTGATGGAACT
>CACZOU010000078.1 GCA_902782945.1 uncultured Methanobacteriaceae archaeon | reverse complement strand
TTCTGCTACTAACATTACTTCTTTTAGTGCAAGTTTAGAATTACCATGCATTCTTGGACTTGCATTTACTCCTATTATTTTCATATTTAATCACCTAAATATATACTTAATAATTATTGTTCTTTTAATATATAAATTTTGTTTCCTGTTGAATGTTCTATTTTTTTATAATATATTGAATAGATTGTTTTATTATTCTTTATGTAATTGTCGTCATGTTTTTTGTTCTATTGTTTTTTTATCTATAAGAAGAGGTGGTGTATTTGTTTCATATTTTATTGATATAAATTTATTTGATTTGGAATATTGTAGTTATAATTTGTTTGTTGGAGATTTTTTGAATTTTAGTGGCGTGTAATTATTTTTAGTCTTAGATATTTCTGTAATTTTAAATGTGTTTAATTTTTTTGTTATTTTTTCTGTAATCGTATTTATTATATTTTATTATAGGCTATTGTAAGTTAGGTGTTTGGTTGTATCATTTATATTTAGGCTATTAAACAATATAATACGGGCACATGTTTTATTAATTTTATTTTAATTGATTTTAAATAGAAAGATAGATGTATTATTTTCATATTTTAAGAATGATTCTTTAATTATTACTTTATTGAGTTTTCTTCAATGCTTATTTTTTATAAAAAAGTTATTAAATAGAAAAAATATAATCTAATACAACTAATATTTAATTAATTTATTTTAATATATTAGTTATAAATTATAGGAGTGGAAGACTATTAAAAATCAATATAGAGTATTATTCTTTGTAATGGTTATCTTCATGGTTTTAATAGGAGTATCAGCTTTATCTGCTGCTGATAATTCAACTGTAAATAGTAATGAAGTAACAGCAGCTACTAATGATGTTATAGCTACATCTGATGTTGATACAAGTATAACTAGTAATGATGAAGTTATTTTAGAATCTAGTTCAAAGACTATTTCAACTATGAATGATAATTCTAAAGTTAGTACTAATAAGATTAGAAGTAATTCCAAATCTCTAAAAAATGATGCTAATACTACTAGAAATACATATTATGTATCATTAAATGGTTCCTCAACAAATGATGGATTAACACCAAGTACAGCTTATGATTTTAAATCAGTATTTGGATCATTTCCTAACGGTGAAACAAAATTCAATAATTCAATCATAATTGTTCAAGAAGGAGTTTATAATATAAATGGGTCAGTAGCACCTCAAGGATTAATATACACATCCGGTGATAATTGTGGTAATTTTGTATTAGATGTTAAAGGAAATGGAACTGTAGTATTTAATGGACAAACTGGTTCAACTATATGGTACAATATAGCATCATCTAGCAGTGGATCAAGTATAACATTAAATAACATTAAATTTACTAATGGAACAGCATTCTTAAATTCTGGTTGGTTTACAAAAAATTATAAGTATGGTGGAGCATTATATAATAGAAGAGGAGATTTGACTGTCATTAATTGTACATTTGAAAATAACTCTGCAAATGGTACAGCATACAGTTTAGGTGGTGCAATAACAAATTATCAAGGAAAATTAGCAATTATTGATTCTATATTCCAAAATAACTTTGTGAACGGTACCGTAACTTATGGTGGAGCAGTAGCAAACATGGAAGGAACATGTACAATTGAAAATTCAACATTTAAAAATAACAGTGCAAAAGCTACAACCAAAGTTAATGATGCTCAGAGTATTAGTCCAATAGAAGCAGCTTATGCTGGAGCTGTAGGTACTTACTCTTATGGAACAACATATGTAACTGGTAGTACTTTTATAAACAACACCGCTGGTAGTGGTGGAGCTGTAGGTAATGTAAACTCTATAACTATAGTATCCAACAGTACATTTATTGAAAATAATGCTGAAAATGGTGGAGCTATAGGAAGTTATACTAGTAGTTATGTTTTAGATAATCAGTATACCATTATTGATAATAACACTATTATTAACAATACTGGTGTAAATGGTGGAGGTATTTCTGTATTAAGTGGAAATTCCACAGTAAACAGTAATGTTATAGTTAATAACACTGCGGTAAGTGGTGGAGCTATTGCAGTAGAAACAGGTAATGTAACTATTACTAAAAAC
>CACZOU010000077.1 GCA_902782945.1 uncultured Methanobacteriaceae archaeon | reverse complement strand
TACATCAGGATATTTTGGCATAGGTGTGTTATCAGTTATTTTAACTGTACCATCTTGTCCAATAGTTACGGTTTGGAATTCATAACCATCATTTAGTGATTGATCATCTCTAGAATAGAATATTCTTACTTTGATTGTTTTTCCAGCAGCATTAGTTCCAAAGTTTAATGTGGCTGTTTCACCAGTATTTGGATTACCATCCGAATAAAATGTTACTGATGAAGGATATCCTGGACCAATATCAGATGATGAAGTTGACTGTGTACTTGAACTACTGGATGAACTTGCAGAATTACCTCCTGAATTTGAGCTACTATTGTTGTTAGTTACTGTTGCCTGTGTAGTGTTCTGGTTTGTATTATTATTTTCATCATGGTTGTCAAGTACAATAATTGCTGTTGCTGCTATTATTACAGTACAAATAATTATACAGATACATATTATTAACACTGAATTGTCCCTCATTAATTCACCTCCCACTATAAATTATCGTTAATAGTCCAGATTTAATTATAAGTAATTAGACTAGTTATTATCTAATTATTTGTAAAATATAGTAGTTATAATTTTTAATTCTAATCTAAAAAAAATAGTAGGTGTGGTGGTGAGTTTTCATCTTTTTTTAGTAATCCTCTGTTTTTGCTGGTAGTTTTGTTATTATTAGTGGTAATATGAATAGTACTCCGAATAGTATTAGTTCTACTGTTGTTGTTAGTGTATCTGATGTTAACATGTTAGATATGATTCCTGTTATCCATATTATAAATACTACTACTGGCAGTATGTATTTTATTAGTGTTGTCCATGTTTTTCCTAGTTTTAGGAATGTTGCATTCTTGTTAATATTAGCTAGTATGTCATCAATTCCATATATCCAGGCTATGAGTATTATTTCAATGATTACATTTAGAACTACTCCGAAGTTGTTGGCGAATGTGTCAAATATTCCCAGTAGTGTTGATCCCATGGATGTTCCAAACATTAGTGATATTAGTATTCCGAGTATACATGTTATTGTTACACTTTTTGACCTGTTGAAGTTAAATTTCTCACTTATTGCTAGTGCTATTGGTTCTATTACTGATATATTTGATGTTAATCCTGCAAATAGTAGACATAAGAAGAATAATGGTCCTATTATATATCCGAATATTCCCATTGCATTGAAGATTTGTGGAAATACTATGAATGCTAGTCCTGTTCCCTGTGTCACTAGTTGGTCAATTGGTATGTTATTTGTTGTACTCATAAATCCTAGTATACTGAATACTCCTATTGCTGTGAATAATTCAAATGAACAATTACTTATTGCTACTATCAGAGCATTTTTTGGTATGTTTGTCTCTTCCGGCAGGTAGCTTGCATATGCTATACTGATACACATTCCCACACTTA
The DNA here is from genome assembly GCA_902782945.1 of uncultured Methanobacteriaceae archaeon. Taxonomy (GTDB): domain Archaea; phylum Methanobacteriota; class Methanobacteria; order Methanobacteriales; family Methanobacteriaceae; genus Methanosphaera; species Methanosphaera massiliense. Next base: position 9,049 of record CACZOU010000077.1, on the reverse strand, counting down.
ATGAGAACAGTATTTGTCCAAATGCAGATAGCCATATGTTTACATTGGTAAGTGTGCTTGGCTGTGGTGTTAGCAGTGTCATTATACCAATACTTGCTCCCGGTAGAGTTACTGCGAATAATACTATAATTATCATCATTACAAACAGTAATGGGATAAATATCTTATTAAATCGTCCTACTCCATCATTTAGGTTACGGTGTGATATAAACCACATTATAAACCATATGATTAGCATTGCTATCATTACATAGACTGCTATGTGGAATATTCCTCCCGGATTTGATGCTTCTAGCACTACATTGTTAAAGAATGCATTTGTATCTGTTCCCCAACCCTTAAAGAAGCTTAGAGGTATGTATATTGCATCCCAGGCTACTACTGTACAATAGTAGGATAGTATGAGAAATGTTGATGTTAACATAAACCATCCGAAGTATTCATATTTCTTATTTATTTTTCGAACTATTCTGTTTATTCCTGCCTTGAATGTGTATCCACTTCCATATTCAAAGAATAGTAATGGAATACCCATACATATGATTGAAATTATGTATGGAACTAGGAATGCTCCTCCTCCATTAGTATATGCTACGTAAGGATAACGCCATATATTACCTAATCCTACAGCTGATCCAATCATTGCAAGCAGAAAATTTAGATTACTTGACCATTTTTGTTTATCTGCTGACATAAAAAAATAATAATCTCCCTTTTTTAGTATATTTTATAATAAATCATGAAAAATTTAGAAAAAATATGTGAAAAAATATATTAGTTAATAGTTATATTTTGTTAAAACTAGATAATATAATTATACATGAATCTTCCATATATGAATAACCGAATATGAAACATTGCTGTGATATTGAAGTTATTAAAAGTAAAATATTGAATTATCATATTTAATCAAGATTATTATTAATATTTCTTTTAATGTATCTTTAAAATAATTCACCTATTTTTAATCATTAAATTATTATTAAAGCTGTCACAAACTAGTATTATGGTAATGTTTTCCTGTTTTTTCTTTTTTTTAAAAAAGATAAGTCTGTAGTATTCTTTTTATTAAATCTATTTTTTATGGAAATTTTCCAGATAACCTTCTTTAAATATTATATTAAAAAAGGATTAATTGGTAAATATTAATAATAATATAAATTCTATTAGAAGATGATATAATTGAAACACCATGAAGATAAGACAAATGTTATGAGGTTATTAGAGCAGAGAAATATTCCATATAAAAGTCATTATTATAAGGATAGTGGATTAATAAGTGGAGTTGATGTAATTAATTATCTGCATGAAAACCCTAATAGTGCATATAAAACACTAGTGACAAGAAGTAAGACTGATGAAAATTATGTTTTTTTAGTACCTGTGAGTAAAGAATTAGATTTAAAATTAGCAGCAGAGGCTGTTGGTGAAAAGAAGATAAAAATGGTGAAATCAAAGGAATTATTATCATTAACAGGGTATACTCATGGTGGATGTTCTCCAATAGGAATGAAACACACTTATCCAACTATTATAGATGATAGTTCTAAGCAGTTTGAAACAATATATTTTAGTGGTGGAAAGATTGGTTATCAAGTAGAACTTAGATTAGAGGATCTTAGAAAGATTATTAATTTCAAGTTAAAACATATAACTAAATAAAAAAATTTTATCTTATGCTCATTTTGTATTTTGTTTTTTTTTATTCCTTCTTTTATTGTAGGGTATATTTATTGGAATATCTAAAAATTAGTGATAAATATAAATAAAAAAAGGGAGGTGTTGAAAGAATAATTCTCTATTTTTATTGTAATACAAAACCACCGTTAGGTGAGATTACCTGACCCGTGAGGTAAGGTGCTTGTAAAATATATTCCAGTGCTCCTGCTATATCAGAAACATCACCTATACGACCTATAGGTATTGTTGCTGCAAGTGCATTTAATTCATCCTGGTTTACTCCACGAAGCATGTCAGTCATAATCATTCCAGGTGCAATTGCATTTACACGTACTTTACGTCCTGCAAATTCTAGTGCTAATGCCCGTACTAATCCTATTACTCCTGTTTTTGCTGCACAGTAATCAGCCTGATTTATTACTCCTGTCATACCTCCTACTGATGCTGTACATACTATTGCTGTTTCACGATCTACCATGTATGGTAATGTTAAGTGACACATGTGCATCATACTTACGAGGTTTGTGTTTATTACTCTTTCATAATCTTCTGGTTGTAAATCTATGAAATTACAGTTGTTTGTTATTCCTGCATTGTTAACTAGTGCATCTATTTTATCTCCAAATGTATCTACTACTGTTTCCACTAGTTTTTTACAGTCTTCGAATTTACTTACATCTGCTTGTATTGCTATTCCTTCTACTCCATATTTTGTTTTGATTTCTTCTATTATCTCTTCTGTTTTTTCTTTGGATGAATCACTTCTGTAGTTGATTGCTACATTATAGCCCAGTTCTCCTAATTTGAGAGCCATTGCTTTTCCTATTCCTCTTGATCCACCGGTTATTATTGCATTTTTTGACATTTTTTATTTCCTCTTAAATAGTGTTTTACTACACTTCAATATTTAGTTTTATTGTTATTATACTTTTTGATAATTTATTATGATTAATCATTATAGAAATATCAGAGTATATCTTAAAAAAGATAATTAATAAGATAATAACAGAGAACAGGCCATGAATCAAAAAAAGAAAACACTATAAACAAAAAAGAGAAATAAACTAAAATAAAATTCAATAAATACAAAAAATATAGAGAATAAAAAAATATAACACCATATTAAAAAAGAATAATATAAAAAAAAGTATTATGAATTATTAATTATTTATACAGAAAATAATTAGTCTTTGATTAATTGATTTTTAAGTTTAAGCATATTTTTTTATTTCAAAAAGTCTTTTTAACTTATATTAAAGCATATCATTTCGAAAGTATTACTTAAAATCATTTCATAATACTTAAATCTATTTCTATTTCTATAACCTACTCTTATTAATTTTAAAGTATAAAAGAAGTCTGTCTGAATTTTGCCAGGTGATTCAAGTCATATCTTATCTTTTAATAATAATTCATGATTATGTTTAAGTATGAAATTTACATCATTTTAATAGGGTTATAATTATAGTGTCTATATAAAAAAGATAAAATAGTAAAAAAAGAAGATTATTTTTTAAAAAAATAATAATAATAGTAAAAAATTATACACTACTATTATTTGTCTCTTCTGGTGGTTGTACTTCGTTAGCAAATGCTCCTCCACTGATTACTCCAGTATATGCATTTATCTCATATTCACCTACTGTTTCACCATGATATACTATTACATATAAATAGCATATATTATCACCAGATCCTATTGTTGAATGGTATACTGCTGTTGCACCATCATAGTCACCGCCACGTAGAGAATTTTCTGCTATTTGTTTTGCTTTTGCTTTAGATATGAGTTTATTATTTGGTGTGCTGTTATTTGCATTGTTTATCACTGGCTTATTTGCATTGTTTTGATTATTAGTGTTTACCGTTGTTGGCTGTGATTGACTGTTAGGATTACTACTAGTTGATACTGCCTGAGCACTGCTACTGTTTGATGATGGATTCTGGGAATTTCCACTAGTTGCAACTGTATCATTAGCTACTCCTTCTTCACCAGATGATAACAGATCTATTGTATTTGTTGAACCATCATTAACTGAAGCTAATGGATTAAATAATTTTCCAGCATCGTTAATATTATATGTTGCAGCTACCACTCCTATTAGTGCTACAATTAATATTGCTAATACTACTTTTTTATCCAATATTTTTCACCCCAATTTATTTTAGTTTGTATAGTATACTTTTAATCTCTTTACATATATATTTTATTGAATAACAGATTCAGAAACGAAAAATCAAGATTATTAGAATTTTTATAAAGTTAAATCTATCATAGTAACTTATATGCTGTTATCTTTTAGTGTTAGTTACAGTTTATATTCCTCTGATTAATTTATGTATTTCTTATTTTATGATTCTACTATACAATAAGTACACTTCTTATATGATAATATTAATCCATAATTATGTAGTTTTTTCATTATATAATTATTATTATATAACTAATTTCTTTTTTGTATATAAAACTATACTGTATACTCGAAAATAACTTAAAATATGAAACTAAATATAATAAGTTAAAAGTAATACAATAAGAAGAGGTATTTATTTAATGAGTAATAATAACAATAGAAAAATTAAAAGGGTCAACAAAAATTACAGAGCAGATTAAGACTAAAAACAATACATCAGTACACAAGAATTCCGAAATTTTTTCATTACTATAGACACCTAACCTTTAAATAGTAGGTAATACTAACATTGTAGTAAGATAACTTTGTTATGTTTGTTATCTTTTAAAAAAAATGTAGGATGAAATATATTTAACTCGTCAAAATTAGTTACATAGCTAAGTAATATCTTAGCTATATAAGTACTAGTAACACTTCTTGTCCTCAACAAGAATAATAATCTTTGAGAATACTATTTTTTGACAGCCTTTGACTAATTAAAATTATATCTTACGATGATAATCTTTACAGTTAAATGCTGTAAATTATTTAATTTGAATGGGATACTTTGTATGTATTATGAAAGATTCATGGTATATGCGTTGTATTTTTTGATTCTGATTTGACATGATACTTTCATCGTGTTTAATAAAAAGTATAACTTTTTAGCAGTATCATGTATTATTGGATAATATTTGTAGTTTAAGTTAAATAATTTGTATTTATTAGAAATTTAGGTAGGAATGTTTTATTAAATTATATTCTTACTTAACATTGTTAATTAAATTTAATCAAACCATTATTAATATACCATATTCATAAAATATTAAACAATATTTAATATAACATTGTTAACTTAAATAATATACCAAATACAACAACAATTTAATAAAAAAAAGATTATGATCAAAAAAACATAAACACAATATCAATAAGGAGATTGAATATATGAGTCCAAAAGGAGATCATAAAAAAAATCACCCACATAAAACAGAACAAGGAACCTACAAAATAGGAAAATGTAAAAGAAGAAAAATAAAAGAAATACTAGGAATCGACCTAGAAAACAAACCGGAAGTACAGGACATAAACCTCAACACAATAACAAGCCCCAACAGAGAACAAAGAGCACACGGAACCAACATATACTATGGAAAAGCATCAAAACTACTGGATGACGCTGTAAACTCAAACGTACAGATACAAGAAAGAAAATTCCAACAATCAGGAGGATGTGTACTAAACTTCTATCTAGCAGTGAGAATAAGCACAATAAGAGATGCAGTAGTAATATACAATGCACCAGTAGGATGTTCCGCCTCAGCACTAGGATACAGAGAACTATTCAGAGGAGTACCAGAAGAATTAGGAAGACCCCACAGCTACAAACTAAACTGGATGACAACAAACCTTCAACAAAATGATGTAATCTACGGAGCAGGAGAAAAACTAAGAAAAACAATACTTGAAGCAGAGGAAAGATACCATCCGAAAGCAATATTCATACTAACCTCATGTACAACAGGAATCATAGGAGAAGACATAGAAGGTACAGTAGAAGACGTACAACCAGAAGTAGAAGCTACAATAGTACCAGTACACTGTGAAGGAGTAAGAAGCAGACTGGTACAAACAGGATACGATGCATTCTGGCACGCAGTACTAAAATACCTAGTAAAAAAACCAGAGAAAAAACAAAAAGACCTGGTAAACGTGGCAAGTATGCTATCATATACATGGCAAGACAGACTAGAAATAAAAAGACTACTAGGAAAACTAGGATTAAGAGTAAACTTCATACCAGAATTTGCAACAGTAGAACAATTCGAAAGATTAGGAGAAGCAGCTGTAACAGCACCAATATGTCCGACATACACAGACTACCTTTCACGAGGATTAGAACAAAAATTCGGAGTACCATACTTTTTATATCCAGTGCCAACAGGATTTAAAAACACTGATGAATGGCTAAGACAAATAGGAAAATACACAGACAAAGAAGAAGAAGTAGAAGAACTAATCAAAGAAGAACATGCAAAATGGGAACCAAAACTAAATGCAATCAAACAACAATTCATAAAAATATCCAATGAACGTAAAAATAGAGAAAAAATAAAAGTACTAGGAGCACTAGGACAAGGAAGACTAGTATCACAAATGCCATATTTCGATGAATTAGGCCTGGAAGCACCAGCAGCAATGGCACAGGACTTTGATGAACTACTAATAGATGAATTAGCAGATATCATTGAAAGAAAAGGTGACTTTGACATAATGGTTAATACATTCCAAGCAGCAGAGCAAGCAAATGTAACATCAAATATAAAACCAGATTTAACATTAACTTGTCCATTCCAAGGAGGAAGCTGGAAAAGAGATACACAAGTAACAAGAATTCACTCATTACGAGGAGATCCGGCACCAGAAAGTGCTCAGTCAGCATATTCCGGAGCAGTAGCATATGGAGAATTCTTATTACGTGCATTTATCAATAAAGCATATCAGAAAACATTATCTGAAAAAACAGAGCCAGCATATAAAGACTGGTGGTATGAACAAGAAGATCCATTATACTTTGTTGAAAACAGAGATAATACTAAAAACAATGAAGAAGAAGTATATGGTAAATAAGCAAGAGGAGCTGTTAAATTGGCAAAAAATTCAGAAAAAATCAAGAAGGAAATTAATCAGAGTAAATACCACTTAGATCCTAAAACAACTGACATTGAAAGAGAATCCGTAGAAGCTCCAAGGTACGGCTGTGCATTATCTGGAGTATATGCAACAACTCTCGGCTTAAACAATGCTATTCCTATCCTACACTCAGGAGCAGGATGTGGTGTAGCACATCTATTTGGAACACTATATCCTGGAGGACAATCCTGTGGACAAAATAAGGGAGGAACAGCAACTCCATGTTCATGTCTAGTAGAAGAACATGTGATTCTTGGTGGAGAAGAAAAATTAGATAACCTCATAGATTCCACAATAAAAATATCTAACTCTAACTTCTACGTTGTAATCTCAGGATGTGTACCATCACTAATAGGAGATGATGTAGATAGTGTAGTTGAGAATTACCAGTTCAATCATGATATTATACATGTAAATGCACCTGGATTTAAAGCACACTCCTTCGAGGGATATAATCTATTCTGGGATTCTCTTATTGAAAGTGATATATTACAGAAACAGGAAGTTGAAAAGAATACTATTAACATATTAGGAGTGCTACCTTATAATAATGTTTTCTGGAAAGGAGATTTATATGAAATAAAACAATTATTCGCAGCACTTGGTGTTAATGCAAATGTTATTTTCGGATATGGTGATGGATTAACAAATCTTAAAAATGTGCCAAAAGCAGCACTTAATGTGGTTGTAAACCCATGGTTAGGTGTAAGAGCAGCAAAAAAACTTAAAGAAAAATTTGGAACTCCTTACATAACTTTTCCAGGTATACCTATAGGTGCTAAACAAACATCATCATTTATTGATAGAGTAGGTAGAACTTTAAATATTGATGAAGTAAAATTATCTAATTTCATAAAATCAAAAGAAAAAAATTATTACCACATATTTGAAGCACCAGGGGATGCTATAATATTAAGTCGTCCTAACCAGTACTTTGCAGTTGTTGCAGATAGTGCATATGCAATTGGATATACGAAGTTTTTAACTAATGAATTAGGATATCTTCCGGATATTGTGCAGATAACAGATAATCCGCCAGTAGAGGTAAGAAAGAAGATTATTAAGGAAATCAATAATTCATTAGAATCCACAATTACTCCTGATGTAATATTTGAAGCAGATACTTATCGTATTCGAGAAAATTTAAAGGATAGACCATTTACATTCCTACTTAGTAGTTCATTAGAAGCTCCGACAGCTTCAGAGGATTTTGGTGCATGTCATGTAAGTGCAGCATTCCCTATATTAAGTAGTGCTGTTCTTGTAAATCATTATGGTGGATATTATGGTGGATTAACATTATTCGAAGATCTGGTTTCAACATTTGTAGGACCATTATAGGAAAAATAATAAGGAAGGTGATTAAATGACAAAAAGAAAACAAATAGCAATATACGGAAAAGGTGGAATAGGAAAATCAACAACAACATCAAACCTATCTGCAGCATTATCAGACCTAGGATACAGTGTAATGCAAGTAGGATGTGACCCAAAAAATGATTCAACCACAACACTCAGAGGTGGAAAAACCATACCCACAGTACTAGACACCATACGAGAAAGAAAAAACAACCTAGACAACATAGTATATGACGGATACAATGGAATATACTGTGTAGAAGCAGGAGGACCTGAACCAGGAGTAGGATGTGCAGGTCGAGGAATCATAGCAGCAATAGAATTACTAGATTCAAATGGAATAATAGAAGACTATGATCCAGACATAATCATTTATGACGTACTAGGAGACGTAGTATGTGGAGGATTTGCAATGCCGATTCGTAAAGGAGTAGCAGAACAAGTATACACTGTAACATCCTCTGACTACATGGCAATATATGCTGTAAACAACCTATTTAAAGGAATACTTAAATATGCAAACAAAGGAGGAGCTTTAGTTGGTGGAATTATTGGAAACTCCATAAAAAACTCCACACAGGAAGCAATGATAGATGACTTCAGTAACCATACTGGAACAAATGTAATAAATTATGTACCAAGGTCATCAACAGTAACAAGATGTGAATTAGATGGAGTTACTACAATAGAAGGAGCACCAGATTCAGAACAAGCAGAGGTATATAGAAATCTAGCAAGAAATGTTATAGAAAATAAGGATAAAATAAAACCAAAACCATTCTATGGAGATGATTTATCCGAGTGGGGATCCACATGGATAACAGAACTACTCCAAGCAGAAAAAGTTGAAAGGGATAATATTCAATCAGAAGGTTCAGGAATATAATAGTGATAATTTACCCCAAAAGCATGAAATTCCCCCC